>JAAOIF010000005.1:0-13259 GCA_015163925.1 Candidatus Thioglobus sp. | reverse complement strand
GTGAGATGAAATTCAATAATACAAATTTCAACCAAGCAAAATTAACTAATTTTCAATCGCCAAATACACCCGCTCGCGCACTTCATCTAACGAGCCCACGCCATTTGCCGCACCGTATTTAGGGGCGCTGGCCTCGCCGCCATTCATCCACGACTGATAATAATCAACTAACGGCTGAGTTTGCTGATGATAAACACTCAGGCGCGATTTCACAGTTTCCTCATTATCATCAGCGCGCTGAACCAATTCCTCGCCAGTAATATCGTCAATTCCATCAACTTTTGGCGGATTATAAGTAATATGATAAGTGCGACCAGATGCCAAATGCGCCCGCCGACCGGACATCCGCGCCACAATATCTGCATCGGGGACTTGAATTTCAACCACAAAATCAATTTTCACTCCGTCAGTTTTCAACGCCTCAGCCTGAGCGATTGTGCGCGGAAAGCCATCAAATAAAAATCCATTAGCACAATCGTTTTGCTCAATTCGCTCTTTCACCAAGCCGATAATAATGCCGTCAGACACCAGCCCGCCAGCATCCATCACTTTTTTCGCCTCAATCCCCAAAGGCGTTCCAGCCTTCACCGCCGCCCGCAACATATCGCCGGTTGAGATTTGCGGAATGGAATATTTTTTGCAAATATTAGTAGCTTGAGTGCCTTTTCCCGCACCCGGTGGGCCTAATAAAATAATGTTCATTTTTTTCTCCCTTGTTGATTAAATTTTAAATTCAGGCAATTTTTTCTCCGCCAGCTGTTTTTTCAGCACTACATAATCGGGCAAACCGTTTTTGTATGGCGGATAATTTTCGCCCTCAATTAGCGGCTGCAAATACTCACGACAGGCAGCGGTAATGCCAAAACCGTCCGCAGAAATGTAATTTTTTGGCATCATTTTTTCCACATTTGCAATATCTTTTAGCTCGCCTGAACCGATTTTCCAAGTGTAAGGATTATTGCCGGTGCGAATAATTGCCGGCATCACCGAATTTTTGCCAGCAAGTGCCATTTCCACTGCCGCCTCGCCGAGCGCATAGGCTTGCTCCACATCAGATTCACTCGCCAAATGCCGCGCCGAGCGTTGCAAATAATCCGCCACCGCCCAGTGATATTTATAGCCCAAAGCCTCTTTAATCAGATTCGCCACCACTGGGGCAGCGCCTCCGAGCTGGGCATGCCCAAAATCATCACGAGTGCCTTGTTCGGCGAGAAAACGCCCGTCTGCCCATTTTGTGCCTTCGGAAACTACGATTGTGCAATAGCCAAATTTTTTGACATTTGCATCCACTTTTGCTAAGAATTTTGGCTCGTCAAAATCAATCTCCGGAAACAAAATTACTACTGGAATATTTTCATCAACCAAGCCGCCAGCCGCCGCAATCCAGCCGGCATGCCGCCCCATTACTTCTAATACGAAAATTTTGGTGGAAGTAGCACACATTGAGGCAACATCAAAACTTGCCTCCATTGTGGAGACCGCGATATACTTTGCCACCGAGCCAAAACCCGGGCAGTTATCAGTAATCGGCAAGTCATTATCAACGGTTTTTGGGATATGGACGGCCTGAATCGGGTAGTCCATTGACTCAGATAATTGCGAAACTTTAAGGCAAGTATCAGCCGAATCGCCGCCGCCGTTGTAGAAAAAATAGCCAATATTATGCGCTTGGAAAACCTCAATTAGGCGCTGATACTCGGCTTTATTTGCCTCTAAAGATTTCATTTTATAGCGGCAAGAACCAAAACCGCCAGACGGAGTATGCTTCAGAGCCTTGATGTCAGCGGCGGATTCTTTGGAAGTATCAATCAGATTCTCACTCAAAGCGCCGATAATGCCGTTTTGCCCAGCATACACCGTGCCGATTTTGTCAGAATGCGCCCGTGCAGTTTCAATCACTCCACAAGCCGAGGCGTTAATTACCGCCGTAACCCCGCCAGATTGTGCGTAAAAAGCATTTTTCATATTGGATTCCTAAAAATTACAAAGCGCTAATTATACTTGCAAAGCGCTTTTCAAATTCACAAAACCAGCGCTTAAATTCGCTGAGAATTTTTTCGCCAGCAATAAATATTCACATAATTGCTGATTATCATCCACATATTCATGCACTAATTTATTGCGTAACTGGCGCATATCAGCCCAAGAATTTGCATCATCAATAATATTTAATTGCTCCAAACGGTTGAGATTATCAATGGCAGTTTTTGGAATTTCGCCCAAATGTTGTAAAAATAACGGCAATAATTTATCTATTAACATATCTTGCATACGCGAAAATTTTGCTGCAAATGATTCTAATCGGTCAATGCCATCGGGCGTGTTAAGGGCGTTTTCCAACCATTCGGCATCTAATTTTTCTTGATTAAAAAAGCGTGCAGAAACACCTTTGAGCAAGGCATCTTCTTTTTCAAGAACACTAATAATTTGGGCAATTCGCAAGTCTGGATTCACAAAAGCACTCCGGTTTTTAAGGCTTGCTGCTGGATTGCATTTGGTGTTTGGTGCGCCTCTAAAGTGATAATATCAATTTTTTGTGCGCCTAATTGTTTTTGTAATAGGCTGTTTAGGCGTAGAATTTTGCTGGCAAGTTGGGCGGTTTTGGCGTTGAATTCTAACAATAAATCAATATCGCCGCCTCTTAGATTATCGTCTGCTCTGGAGCCAAAAAGCCTTACTTTTGTGCCTTTATCAAACTGCGCTGCAACCGTTTGTTTGATGATATTTTGCTGTGAATTAGTCAATCTCATAGGTCAAATTTTAGCATAAAAAAATGCTTGGACTGGCAAGCGTTTTGGTGTTTTTATAGTGATGAAAGTGGCGTAAATCGGCTTAAAATGCGTGGGCGGTGATTTGCCATTCTTGCTCTGTGCTGGCATTTAGCACCAAACATTTTGAGCTGCCGCCGTTGCGGATTTCGCCGCCAGCTCCCGGATTAATTACCCATGGGCTGGCGGTTTTATCAATTACTTGCTTGTGGGTGTGGCCATAAATTATGGCTTTGGCGTGTGGATGAGCCTTACGCAATAGGTCGTGTGAGGGGGTGTGCCAGCCGTGCTGATGGCCGTGCTGAATCGCCAAATCGCCGCCGGGCAGCTTTACAGTTTCAACCTGCGGAAGCTGCAAATGCCCATCGTTATTGCCTTGCACAGCAAAAATCTGCTGGGTGAAAACCTCCAAAGTATTAGCGTCAATCACATCTCCGGCATGCACAATCAGAGCGCAATTATTCATCAGGCTGACGATTTGCGGATGAATCCAGCCGTGAGTGTCTGAGAGAATGCCGACTTTTGTCATTTTTCAAAATTTTATAATTGGTTTGTAACTATTTTATAACAGTAATTGCTGGCTGGCTTGCAAGTTGAAAATGGTTAATGCAAAAAAAACCCAGCAAGTGCCGGGCTTTTTGGTTTTACTTAATTTAGGTTTAATTTAACTTACAACCGCTACCAGTAAATATTCCGCTGCTACCGTCTAGAATAGACCATACGCCTACACCATTAATACCAACCATACCTGCTGTAAGAACAAAGCTTGCACTCAATGCAGTGTTAAGTCCATCTTCAATTCTTGCATCTAACGCACCAGTATCAGACAAATCACCTGTTATTGGAAAAGATTCGTCATTCTCAAGATTGTATGCCGTGCCTGTTACTGCCGTATTTGTGCCTGCCACATCAAAAGTAAAAATACCATAGTTAGCACTAATAGCAGTAAACCGATAGATTGCATCAAGCTCGCCACCAATTCTCTCAGCAGTAATTTGCTTATCAGCACCAACGCCTGACAAGCTATTTATAGTCTCAAGCGTATATGTTATGCTGTCATGCGTCCATGATGGCTTGCCAGCAAGGCTGATATTAACAGTGCCAGTATCAGTTGTCCCAGCAGCATTTACCATTTTTACAGTGCCATCGCTATTGATTAAAAATGCTACTTTTGTGCTTGCATCAGCGGCTGTCTGAGTGCCGACAAATCCGCCCGAATAAGCGCAACTGAGGGTCTCTAACAAATGAGCATCTGCATTAGTTTTTGATACTTGAGTATAAGTGCCAGCACTATCAGCCGCACTTACGAGAGTTACTAAATTAGCCAAATCCCCCAGAAAATCAGGCGTTGTAGCAGCCAATACAGTAATTATAGTATCTACTTCAGTTGTGCCTTTTGTTAATGCCGCCCGTGCCGCAGCGTTAATTGTAATGCCGTTAGGAAGGTCGCTATCAGCATCAAGACTTTGCAAGAGTTGAGCAACTTTTGAAACTTGATTGGCGTTTTTACCGGATAAATCATTTAAGGTAATAATGCCGGCAGCAGTAGCAGTGCCTAACTCAATATCGCCAACTGAAAAAGCCAAGACATCGCCAGTTTGATAATTAAATTTGCCGCCGCCCTCGGTTATGCCCGGAAAACTGCCGGTGTAGGAAAGCCCGTCAACATTTGCATCTTTAAATCTGCCTTGCTCAGAAGCCCCCCCCCCCCCCGCACTGCCGCCGCAGCTGGAAAGAGTTAGAGTTAGGATTGATAAAGCAAATAATTTGCTTAATTTGTTTGAGTTTTTCATTTTATTTCTCCGTTTAGTTAAAAAAAATATCCTAAAAATGTTTAGGATTTTGTGAATTATACTTAAATTTAATGCTTTTGGCATAGATTTATTTTAGTCATTGGCGATTATTTATCCGCCAATTCAATCAAGGCTTTGTCTTTTAAAAGCAAGCTATTGACCATTTGAGTTAAATCAACATCTTGCCTTTTTGCTAATTGCATAACAAAATCTTCTATCTCCGGCTCAAGATAAACAGGCAAATGAAATTGCGCATCTTTTTGATAAAACTTGCCTCTGATGCCATTTGAAAAATCGTATTCTTTTTCCATAATTAATTACCCCTTAAAATATGCTTTTCTTTCTTGTTTTGTTGCTTTGCTTTTCATTAATAATTAACCATTAATAATTTACCATTGCTCTTCATGGGCGATTGCTTATCAATTTTTCCTCTTTCTCGCTCGGTAGCAAATCTGCTTTGGTGATGCCGAGGGCTAAAATCATTGAGCTGGCAACATAAATTGAGGAATATGTGCCGATTACAACGCCGATTAGCAGGGCTGAGGCGAAGCCGTGAATGATTTCGCCGCCCAAGAAAAACAGCGCCAGCAGCACCAGCAAAGTGGTGAGTGAGGTCATAATTGTTCTTGACAAGGTTTGGTTCAGAGCGCCGTTGATGATTTTCAAGGGGTCGGTTTGCCGAGTGGATAAAAAGTTTTCGCGGATGCGGTCAAAAACCACAATAGTATCGTTGAGAGAGTAGCCGATTACCGCTAAAATAGCGGCTAAAACGGTTAAATCAAATTCAATTTGGAACAGTGAAAACACCCCTAAAGTTACAATCACATCGTGAATTAGGGCGGCGATTGAGCCTAAGGAAAAGCGATATTCAAAGCGAAATGCCACATAAATCAAAATTCCAATTAGCGCATATAATAGCGCCAGACCGCCGTCATTTGTCAGCTCTTCGCCGACTTTCGGACCGACAAATTCCACTCGGCGAATATCCACATCATCGCCCAAAAGCTGAATAATTTTGGAACTCAGTTTGGCACTGGAAATTTTTTGCGGTTCTAAGCGGATTAAAATCTCATTGCTGGAGCCAAAATATTGCACATTTGCACTTTTAAAATCAGCAGCAGCAAGGCTTTCACGCACCAAATCTAAATCCACATTTTGCTGATAACTGGCTTCAATCAGAGTGCCGCCGGTGAAATCTATGCCGAGCTTCAAGCCATTATTTGCCAAAGAAAAAATACTCAGTGCAAGCAGCAAACTTGAGAAAATAATCGCCCACAAACGCTTGCCGACAAAGTCAATCGTGGGAATATTTAGTGTTTTCATATTGATAATTCCTGTATTTTTTTGCCGCCGTAAATTTTATTGATAACGGCGCGGGAGACGATAATTGCGGTAAACATTGAAGTTACAATGCCGATGGAAAGGGTGATGGCAAAGCCTTTAATCGGCCCGGTGCCAAAACTAAATAGCACTAACGAGGCGATTAAAGTAGTAATATTCGCGTCAGCAATGGTTCTAAAAGCCTTGTCGTAGCCGCCGGCAATCGCCTTTTGGATATTATCATTTAGCGCTAATTCTTCCTTAATTCGCTCAAAAATCAGCACATTTGCATCCACCGCCATGCCCACAGTCAGCACAATTCCGGCGATTCCGGGCAAGGTTAAAGTGGCTTGCAAAAGCGACAGCACTGCCACAATCAGCACCAAATTAAAGGTCAGCGCCATATTTGCCACCATCCCAAAAACCCGATAACGCAGCCCCATAAATATCAACACTAACACAAAGCCGATAACCACACTCAGCACCCCTTTAGCGATATTATCAGCGCCGAGACTGGGGCCAATTGTGCGTTCTTCAATAAATTCAATCGGGGCTGCAAGCGAGCCGGCACGCAGTAGCAAGGCTAAATTCCGAGCCTCACGGGCGCTGTCAATTCCGGTGATTTGGAAGCGATTTGAAAATGTGCCTTGAATGGTGGCGGCGTTGATAATGTCTTGGCTGGTGCTGCGTTTTTTGACCGATTTGCCATTTACTTTCACGGTTTCAACGGTATTTTCAATGAAAACCGCTGCCATTCGGTGATGCAAATATTTTTTAGTAACATTCAGCATCGCCCGTCCGCCGGCGCTATCAAGAGTAATATTGACCATCGGCGAGGCGCTGTTTTGGTCAAAACCCGAAGCCGCACCGGTGATGTTTTTGCCAGTCGTTACCACCCGATTTTTCAGCAGCAACGCCCGCCCATCGCGGAAATAATAAAGCTTTGAACCAATCGGCATCCGCCCAGTGCGAACGGCAATTTGCGGGTCATTTTCCTCATCCACCATTCTAAATTCAAGGGTCGCCACCGCACCCAAAATTTCCTTCGCCTTAGCGCTGTCTTGCACCCCCGGCAGCTGCACCACAATCCGCTCCAAGCCTTGCTGCTGAATAATCGGCTGCGCCACTCCAAGCTCATTTACCCGATTTCTCAGAGTGGCAATATTTTGCTTCAACGCCCCATTTTTAGCGTCTCTCTGGGCGCTTTCACTCATTGAAATTGTCAATAAATCTAACTGCTGATTAGCATTTTCCAACACTTCCAAACCCTCAATTGAATTAGCAACTTGAATGGCTTTTGCCCTTAAATTAGCATTTTTCAGACGCACTAAAATTTGGTTTTTTTCCTGCTTAATGCTTTTGTGAAGCCTCTGTTTGCGCATGGCAGAACGCAAATCTTTGCTTGAAGCGATGAGTGAATTTGCCACAACTTTTTGCATATCCACTTCCAGCAAAAAATGCACTCCGCCGCGTAAATCCAAGCCCAAAGACATCGCCTTGCCGCCAAAACTCGCCAGCCAAGCCGGCACTGAAGGGGCTAAATTCAGTGCTACCACATAATTTCTACCGAGTTTTTTCTTCAGCAAATCCTTCGCCGAGAGCTGATTAGAACTATCAGAAAACCGCAGCAGCACCCGCTGATTGCCAAGTGCCGCCGACTTATAAGCAATTTTTTCCTGTTGCAATTCAGTCTTAATTTTGCTCAATTCCGCCGAGCCAATCGCCTCAGTCCCAGCGCTGGAAATTTGCACTGCCAAATCCGAGCCAAAAATATTCGGCAAGGCATACAGCCCCGCCAGCAGCAACGCCAAAGCAATCAGGGTATTTTTAAGGGTTGAAAATTGGTTCATATTTTATTCAAAATTTAGCCGATTATGCCTTAGCGCTGCCTTTTGGTAATTTTTGGTTGATGCCTTGTTTTTGCACTTTTACCACCACTCCGGCGGCAATTTCCACTGAAGCAAATGACTCATCTACCGCTTTCACCTGCCCGACCATGCCGCCGTTAGTCACGATTTCATCGCCTTTTTTCAGCTCTGCCAATAATGTTTTATGCTCTTTTGCGCGTTTTTGCTGAGGGCGAATTAGCAAAAAATAAAAAATCACAAACAAAATAATCAGCGGAATAAATTCGCTAAAACCTGTGCCAGAAATGCCTGAGCCGCCTTCTGCTAAAGCTTTTGGTGCAATTAAATCTAATAAATTCATTTTATCTCCTGTTATTTTAAAAACGCTATTTTATCTTAGTTTGCCCGCTCATATACTTTTGTAAAACTTGCGGGATTTTAATGCTGCCGTCCGCCTGTTGGGTGTTTCCACCGCTCCACCAAAGTACAGGAAATCATTTTATCAGCGCTAAATTATTCATATACTTTTGTAAAACTTTGGGTATTTTAATGCTGCCGTCCGCTTGCTGGTAATTTTCCATTACTGCCACCAAAGTGCGTCCAACCGCCAGTCCAGAGCCATTTATAGTATGTAAAAATTCAATTTTTCCAGCCGAATTTTTGTAACGAAGTTGCAGCCGGCGGGCTTGAAATCCTTCAAAATTTGAGCAAGAAGAAATCTCCCGATAGGAATTTTGACCCGGCAGCCAGACCTCTAAATCATAAGTTTTAGCGGCAGAAAAGCCCAAATCGCCAGTGCAAAGCTCCATTTTCCGATAAGGCAAATTCAATTCTTGCAAAATATTTTGTGCATTTTCGGTAAGTTTTTCCAACGCCGAATAAGAATTTTCCGGCTGAATAATTTGCACTAATTCCACTTTTTCAAACTGATGCTGACGAATTAATCCTCTGGTGTCCTTGCCGTAAGCCCCAGCCTCAGAGCGAAAACTCGGCGTATGAGCCACAAATTTCAGCGGCAAATCCGCCTCTTTGAGAATGCTATCAGCCACCAAATTTGTCAGCGGCACTTCGCCGGTCGGAATCAAATATAATGGCTTGTCGCCAGCCTCGCCGTGCAAATGAGTTTTGAATAAATCCGCCTCAAACTTCGGCAGCTGCCCAGTTCCAAGCAGCGATTTTTCATTCACCAAATATGGCACATAAGCCTCTGTGTAGCCGTTTTGCTCGGTGTGCTGGTCAAGCATAAATTGCGTTAATGCTCGGTGCAAGTGGGCAATTTTTCCAGTCATAACTGCAAAACGAGCGCCAGAAATCTTAGCCGCCGCCTCAAAATCCAAGCCTAACGGAGCGCCTAAATCCACATGGTCTTTTGCCTCAAAATCAAATGTTTTGGGCTTGCCCCATTTTGCCACTTCAACATTATCAGCCTCGCCAGCGCCCTCTGGAACTGAGCTATGCGGCAGATTCGGCAGATTCAAAATTATTGTGTCAATCTGAGTTTGCAGAGTTTTCAGCTGCGATTTTGCCTCATCCAATTTTTCGCCCAAATCCGCCACGGCGGCTAATAATTCCTTAGTATTTTCGCCAGCCGCCTTAGCTTTGCCGATTGCTTTTGAGTTAATATTTCGCTGATTTTGCAACTCTTCAGTGCTGACCTGATTGGCTTTTCGGCGTTTTTCCAAATCGCCAAAACGCTTGGCATCAAACGAAAAATTCCGTTTTTTTAGCGCTTGGACAATTTCATCCAAATTATTCCTTAGTTGTTTTTTGCTTAACATTTTTAAATAGTATATAATGTTTTGATAATATAGATTTAACTACCGGAAATTATACTATGTTCAACACTTTAACAGGCAGCGATGCGTGCAAACTCTTGAGCGAAGGGGCGCAATTAGTTGATGTGCGGTCAAGCGGTGAATTTGCCCAAGGCGCGTTGCCGAATGCGGTAAATTTGCCCTTGCAATCCATTACTAATGCCAAAAATATTATTGCTGCCGACAAGGCAATTGTCCTGTATTGTGTCTCCGGAGCGCGTTCATCAAGTGCTAAAAATTACTTAGTGCAAATGGGTTTTGAGCAAGTTTACGACCTCGGCTCATTCAAAAACTACAACTGCGAATAGCTAATTTTTTGTTAAAATCTGCTTATGCGAGTAAAAAGCAAATGGCACAAAACCCAAGTTAGAACCATTGAAGATGTCTCCAGCGCCTTGGCTTTCAACATCTGGCGGATTACTAAAAATCACTTAGAAGACTTGATAAATGAAGCTTTTGTGATTGAAAAAGCGCAAGTTTTTGCCGTCATTCAAGAATATTTATGCTTTCTAATTCAATCCGCCGACCGCTTGGTTTATTCGTCTTTTAGCCCTCAGCAGCGGCAAAAATTGATAAGCCTAATAATTGAACAATCCGCCGCTTACTACCAAGAAAACAAGTCAGACCGCCTCGGCGAGGGCGAATATTGGCAAGAATTTATCCAAACTTATGCCAGCCGAGCGCAAGATTATAGCGATTATAAGTTTAAAAACGATGAGCCAAATTATTTATTTTTGCGTTATTTTGCAGATAAAATTCAAAAAGCTATGACCGCAGCGGACGAGAAATGGATTGTCCAGCAAATGGTTGAAATCCAAGCCCCGAAGGCATTTCAAGCCATTCAAAAAAGTGTAAATGAGCTTGCTTCCGCCAAAGATATTATTGCCAAAAAGCAATCCGCCAAGCCAAAAACCCCCAAAACTCCACGCTCCAAACGCCCATCTACTCGTGCTGATTTGCAGTAGCTGAGTCAGCCCCACTGTCATTCTGAACTCAACCCATTGTCATTCTGAACTTCCCACCTATTGTCATTCTGAACTTGATTCAGAATCTCGTTTTTGTAAAAAGCAGACCGTGCTTGCTGGATGAGACCCTGAATCAAGTTCAGGGTGACAGTTTTTTATTCAGGGTTACAGGTGGTTCAGGGGTGATAGTTTTTATTCAAGGGGAGAGTTTTGAGCGGATGAGGCTTGATACTTTGCCCATATCGGCTTTGCCTTGCAACTGATTTTTAAGTAGCCCCATCAGCCGGCCGATGTCTGCCATAGAATTAGCGCCGGTGTCGGCAATCGCCTTATCCACGGCGGTTTGGAGTTCGGATTCGGAGAGTTGCGGCGGCATATAATTATTGATAATTGCCAATTCTGCTTGCTCGATTTTGACCAAATCTTGCCGGTCGGCGGCTGAAAATTGGGAAATAGAATCAAGCCGCTGCTTGACCATTTTTTGAATCACCGTTAATATTTGCCCATCATCTAACTCAATCCGCTCGTCAATTTCCCGCTGCTTGACGGCTTGCAAAATCATCCGAATTGCTTTCAGACCGCCCTTATCCCCCGCCTTCATAGCGGATTTCATATCATCGGTAATGCGGGTTTTTAGGGCTGACATAATTGCTTTTTGGTGTTTTTAGTAAAATTAAAAAAAATGATTTTTTGCAAGTATTTTTTTATTCTACAAGGCAAAAGTTAAAAATTATGAACGGAATATAGAAATCCTATATGACTGAATAATTTTTGGCTTTTAACGCTGTACTGTTTAGTGCCCCCTTGAGGGGTAGAAAGGAAAAAGACGAAGTAAAAAACATTTTTTTAGTACATTCTCTTTCTATGAACTCTATTTTTTGCCCTTTCCTTGTGAGTTCGCTTGACAGCAGCGGCTTTCATCCGTTTATTTACCCAAGTTGGTTTCTCGTAAAATTCTTTTTTTCTAATATCGGTAATCACTCCAGCCCTATCACACGAGCGGCGAAAACGGCGCAGGGCAATATCAAATGGTTCGTTTTCTCTGACTTTAATAGATGGCATAATTATTTTTTTCCTTTATGAATCTTCGGTTTCAGCGTCAATTTCGGCTTCGGCGAGTGCTGGAGTGCTGGTGAAATCAACTAATTGGACAATTGCCATCGGCGCTTTATCACCAGAGCGAAAGCCGGCTTTGAGGACGCGAACATAGCCACCGGGGCGGTCTTGGTAAAATGGCGCTAACTTGGTGAATAATTTGGCGACCATAGCATCATCGCGGAGTTTGGCAAAAACACGGCGGCGATTAGCAACACTGTCGGCTTTGGCTTTGGTGATAAGTGGCTCAACCACGCGGCGGAGCTCTTTGGCTTTGGCTAAAGTGGTGGTAATTGTTTCGTGCAGAAACAAAGAATTTGCCATATTTTTAAACATCGCTTGGCGGTGTGAGGCGTTGCGATTGAGTTGCTTGCCTGATTTTCTATGTCTCATAAATTCCTGCTATTATGCTATTCGCTCATCAAATCAACTGGCGGCCAGTTTTCAATATTAGTGCCTAAAGTAAGGCCTTTTTCGGTCAATACTTCTTTGATTTCATTTAACGATTTACGCCCTAAATTAGGGGTTCGGAGCAAGTCTTGCTCGGACTTTTGAATCAAATCGCCGATGTAGTAAATTTGCTCGGCTTTCAAGCAATTAGCACTCCGGACTGTTAATTCTAATTCATCAACCGCTGCTAAAAGTTTGGGGTCAAAATCGTTTGAGGTCGGCAATGCCGCCTCTTCTTCAACCAATTCTAACTCCACAAATGAGGATAATTGGTCTCTTAAAATCGTAGCAGCCCGCTGGACGGCCTCTTCAGCATCAACCGAGCCGTTGGTTTCAAGGATAATATTGAGTTTGTCAAGATTAACTTTTTGCTCAACACGGGCGGATTCAACGGTAAAACTAACGCGTTTAATTGGCGAAAAACTTGCATCTAATTGCATTCCGCCGATGGTTGAAGCTTCCTCATCCCTTGCCACAGCTGTATCGTAGCCTACGCCAGTGCCGATTTTAAGGGTGAGGCGCATATGCCCGCCGTTGTTGATTGTGGCAATAACTTTATCAGCATTAAAAACTGAAATATCAGTGCCGTTAGCTTCAATATCTGCCACTGTGATTTGACAAGGGCCTTTTTTGTCAATTACCACTTCGGCGTTATCAGCGGTGTTAAGCGCCACTGAGACTTCTTTGAGGTTGAGCAAAATGTCCAAAACATCTTCCTGCACGCCATCAATAGTTGAAAATTCGTGCATCACTCCATCAATAGCAACTTCGGTAATTGCCGAGCCGACCATTGAGGATAAAAGCGTTCTCCGCAAGGCATTTCCCAGCGTGTGACCGAAGCCGCATTCCAAAGGTTCAAGAATAATTCTATATTCATTTACACCAGTTTTTGCCGATTCCACTAACTTCGGCTTTAAAAAATCTCTTGCGCTACCTTGCATAATTTGTCCTTATTTTGAATATAATTCAACAATCAAATGCTCTTGAATATCTGATGAAATCTCATCACGAGCAGGTGGATTTTTGAAAACACCTTTAAACGCTTTGCTATCTACTTCCACCCAATCAACCTGACCGGCTTGCTGTGCTAACTCAATCGCCAACTGAATGCGACTCCTCAAAACGAGCCTTGCGTCTGAGGGCATCAGTCTGGTTGAAAAATTCCAAAATCGCCTTATCATTTTGCTCGGAAAATTCAGCCGCAAAC
>JAAOIF010000059.1 GCA_015163925.1 Candidatus Thioglobus sp. | reverse complement strand
AATGCTGATGAGCGGGCAGTATTTTGAGCTGCTGGAGTGGCTGCTGGCAAGGGGTGGAGTAGTAATAGTAGTACAGATGCGAATAAATCCAAAAGTTTGGATTTCACCACCTCGTTAATTACAATCTCAAGCAATCGCACCGAAGGACTTTCAGTCCGTTGCATTCAAAATTAGCCCCACACTGTCATTCTGAACTTGATTCAGAATCTCAGGCAGAGGACAGAGGGCAGAGGAACAGTAATTAAATCAATCAACTCTGTGCTGGGATGATGGGGGTTGAGGGCTTGACATCGGCGTTTTGCGCTCGGTGGCGTAGCAGGTGGTCCATTAGTGTGATTGCTAACATCGCCTCGGCAATCGGAGTGGCGCGAATGCCTACGCAGGGGTCGTGGCGGCCTTTGGTGATGACTTCGGTGGGTTCGCCTTTGGTGTTAATACTGGCAATCGGCAGGCGCAAACTGGAGGTCGGTTTGAGTGCGATTGATACTAACAAATCTTGCCCTGAACTGATGCCGCCGAGCGTGCCGCCGGAGTGGTTTGAGGCAAATCCTTGTGGGCTGATGGGGTCTCGGTGCTGGCTGCCGAGCTGGGTAATTGAGCCAAAACCAGCGCCGATTTCCACTCCCTTAACAGCGTTAATACTCATCAAACTATGGGCGATTTCGGCATCTAAGCGGTCAAAAATCGGCTCACCGAGTCCGGGCGGAATATTGCTGGCAAGCAGATTTATCCTTGCACCAATGGAGTCTCCGGACTTTCGCAAAGCGTCCATATAATTTTCCAGCTCGGTGATTTTGCTGGCGTCTGGGCAGAAAAAAGGGTTGTTATGAATTTCCTCCCAGTCAATTTTTTCAGCCTTAATATCGCCGAGTTGAGCCAAATATCCGCGAATTTTAATGTCTAAATTATCGGCTAAATATTTTTTGGCAATGCCTCCGCAAGCCACTCGCATAGCCGTTTCTCTGGCGCTTGAACGCCCGCCGCCGCGATAATCTCTGATGCCGTATTTTTGTGCATAAGTGTAATCGGCATGCCCGGGTCTGAAGGTGTTTTTGATGTCGGCGTAGTCTTTTGAGCGCTGGTCGGTGTTTTGAATTATTAATGCAATCGGCGTGCCAGTGGTTTTGCCCTCAAATGTGCCGGAGAGGATTTTGACCAAATCGTCCTCACGGCGCTGGGTGGTGTGGCGAGAAGTGCCGGGTTTGCGGAGGTCTAAATCGGTTTGTAAGTCTGCCTCGTTCAAGCTCAGACCCGGCGGACAGCCATCAACAATGCCGATTAACGCCTCGCCGTGGGACTCGCCGGCGGTAGTAACGCTGAATAATTTTCCAATACTATTGCCACTCATTTTTCACTCCAAATGTTAATATAATACTTTATAAATGGCGTCCTTGAGTGGATTTGAACCACTGACCTGCCGCTTAGGAGGCGGCTGCTCTATCCAGCTGAGCCACAAGGACGAAATTATGGCAATTTTATCGTATAAATTACCACTTTGAAAATAGATATGAGTAAAATCAAGCCTTATTATTTTTGAATAATTTGATGAAAGCAAAAGATATTCCAACTAATGAGCGGCTGATTTTTGCCCTTGATGTGGCTGAGATTTCAGCGGCTAAAGCTTTGGTAAAGCAGCTCGGAGAGGAAGTAGTGTTTTACAAAATCGGTATGGAAATGCTGATGAGCGGGCAGTATTTTGAGCTGCTGGAGTGGCTGCTGGCAAGGGATAAAAAGGTTTTTGTGGATTTGAAGTTTTTTGATGTGCCAGAAACTGTCGGCTGGCTTATTGCCTTGCTCCGTTTGAGTTAGTGGGCGATGAGGTTGATATTTATCGCCTGCAAAATTTTAAAAATAATGCCTTTTTTAAAGACTATTCTGAAGCCTTGAAATTGGCAAAAATGATACTCAAACGCTTTGCTTATAATCTAAAAAATACCAATACTAAAAACCTCACGCCACCGTTTTATATTAATATGAGTTTGTTATTTGAGCAATATGTTTATGCTTTGTTGCTGGATGAAAATGAGGTTAAATACCAATTTAAAAAGACTGATTTTTTAGTTAATGATATGATTATTGATACAAAATATAAGCCACAATATAAAGATAAAAACGAAGATGAAGACATCGCCCAACTTGCTCGATACGGTAGAAATAAAGCCATTCGCCAAGAAATAAATTTAGATGAGCAAATCGCAAAATGCTTGATTATTTATCCAAACAAAAATGGGCAAGATTTGACCGATAATTTATGGAATGATGCGGCAGAAATAACGCAATTTAAGGAATTTAAGAAAATTGGCATTAAATTACCAACTAATTAGAATGTTTAATGAAAATTTTGGCTTGAGGATTGTGCTGTTTCGGCTGGATAATGAAGTTAAAATGATAGATTTTGAGTTCTTAAAGGACTGATGAAACAGCTTTTACAACAATTATTACAGCAAAGTTTGGAGCAATTAGTGGCTGCTGGCGTGCTGGAAAATGTGGCTGAAAATGTGATAGATAATATTCGCATTGACCACGCTAAAGACAAGTCGCAAGGGGATTTTGCCAGTAATATTGCGATGGTTTTGTCCGGGCAATCGGCGCTAAATCCAAGAGCTTTGGCGGAGAAAATTAGAGCTAATTTGCCTCAGTCCGATGAGGTGGAAAAAGTGGAAATTGCCGGCGCCGGTTTTATCAATTTTTTTATGTCACAAGGCTCAAATACGCAAATTATTGAGCAAATTATCACTCAGGCAAAGGCTTATGGGCGCTCAGATTTTGGCTCAGGCAAGCGAGTTTTACTGGAATTTGTGTCCGCAAATCCGACCGGACCGCTGCATGTCGGGCATGGGCGCGGCGCAGCGTATGGGGCAACGGTGGCGAATTTGCTTGCTGCAACTGGCTTTGCGGTGGATTGCGAATATTATGTAAATGATGCCGGGCGGCAAATGGATATTTTGGCGACAAGCGTTTATTTGCGCTATATTGAGACCGATAAATTCCCCGATAATGGCTACAAAGGCGATTATATTTTTGCGATTTCCAAGCAAATTAGCGGCATTAAAAAGGTGGATATTTTCCAAAATATTTGCGCTGATGAGCGGGACGGCGGCGATAAAGAAAAGCATATTGACGGCTTGATTGCTAATTGTAAAACCGCATTGGGTAAGGGTTATAAGACCATTTTTGCTTTGGCGATTAGTAATATTTTGGATGATATTAAAACTGATTTGGCTGAGTTTGGAGTGGATTTTGACAAGTGGTTTTCTGAGCAATCTTTGGCGGATTCTGGCTTGTTAAAATCCTCGGTTGAAAAGTTGCAAGCGGCAAATTATATCTATGAAAAATCCGGCGCACTTTGGTTTAAAACCACTGATTTTGGCGATGATTTGGACCGAGTTGTGGTTCGGGAAAACGGCGCTCACACATATTTTGCCGCAGATATTGCTTATCATTTGGAAAAATTTGAGCGCGTACTCACAGTTAATCCAATTTTCGTTGCCAGTTTTGATATAAACCTCATACCCAGCATAGAAGTCGGCGCAACTCATGCACTTACCGTGCGGAATATAGCGCCAGACAATGCCGATAATAAAGCCATCGTTTGGGCAATTAACACTAACCCCAGCATAGCCAGCATTGATACCAGCGTTACTCCAAATGTCCTCCACGGCATTGCTGTTGGACAAGGTGGGCTAAACGCTAGGCCCACTGATGGTAGTAACTTTGTGAGATATCACGGCTTGATAATTATAGCGCAAACCTTCCCAGTTACCGCAGTTTCCATAGATTCTGCCGCTACCGTAGTGCTTGGAACTGACCTGACCCTAACTGCTACTGTCGCCCCAGTCAACGCCACTAACCCAGCCCTCACTTGGGCAATCTCCGATGATGGCTCAACTGGTGCAAGTCTTAGCAATGGCAATATCCTTTCCGCCGTTTCCACCGGAACAGTTGTGGTAACTGCCACAGCAGACGGAATTACCAGCGAGCAAACTATTACTATTGACCCAGTGCCAGTTACCTCAATTAACACTGACGGATTCCTGACAGTAACAGTCGGCGAATCTATAACTTTAGCCCATACTGTCTCGCCAGCCGATGCCACTGATACAAGAGTTGAATATAGATATTCACCTGTCAGCGGCTCTGGTAATCTTGTTGGCAATGTTTTCACTGCCACTGGCGTAGGCGGAGTATCTATAACTATCAGTTCTGTGCAATCAGGCGTTAGTAATGTCATTAGTATTACTATTGTGGCAGCAGATGTGCCAGTTACCGCAGTTAGCATAACTTCTGCTAATACCGCTGTGGCTGGAGATGACCTGACTTTAATTGCTGATGTTGAGCCGTCTGATGCCACCAGCCGAACTGTTTCTTGGGTAATTACTGATGCTGGCACAACTGGCGCTACTCTTGCTGGAAATGTGCTTTCCACCACCGCCGCTGGCACAGTTGAAATCACTGCCACAGCTGGAGGAATTACAACTCCGCAAACTATTACAATTACCCCAGCCCCAGTCCCAGTCGCCTCAGTTACTATCAACAGCACCAATACGGTAGTAGCTGGTGCAACTCTGCAATTAAATGCTGAGGTGTTGCCGTCTGATGCCACCACTCCAACTGTTTCATGGGCAATTACCGAGGCTGGCACAACTGGTGCAACCCTTGCTGGAAATGTGCTTTCCACCGCCAACGCTGGCACAGTTATCGTTACTGCCACAGCAGACGGAGTGACCAGCGACACGCAAAGTATTACCGTAACCGCCAGACCACCTACTACAATAGATGTAACTGGAATTTCTATCACCAGCGCCGCCACAGTAGCAGATAGCGCCACCTTAGAATTAGCTGCTGATGTGTTGCCAACTAATGCCACTAATTCTGATATTAATTGGACTATTGATGGCGATGGCTCGGTTGCCACTCTCAGCGGCATAACCATCAGCGGAGTCGCCGCCGGCACTGTAATTGTAACTGCCACAGCGGCTGACGGCAGCGGAATTACTGCCACTCAAACTCTCACCGTTACTGCAACGCCAATTACCTCAATTACTATCAGCAGTCAAAATTTTGTAGCGCATCGCTCATCTCTGCAATTAACTGTTGATGTTTTGCCATCCACAGCCACTGATCCAACTGTTTCATGGGCAATCATCAGCGGTAGCTCAAATGTTGCCACTGTCAACGCCGGCGGAATTTTGCAAGGTATTGCCCCCGGCTCTGTAACCATCCAAGCCAGAGCAAATGACGGCAGCGGCGTTACCGGCACTCAAAGCTTTACTGTGAATGGAATTGCAATTACCGCAATTAATATCACCAGCGCCGCTGAAGTGCCTGTTGGCGGAACTGTGAATTTAGCCGCTTCCGTAGTGCCAAATACTGCCAGTACCCCGAGTTTTACTTGGTCAGTTCCAAACAACGCAGTTGCCAGCATTCTCGGCTCAACGCTAACTGCCATCGCCCCCGGCACTGTAATTGTTACTGCCACTGCCGATGACGGCTCAGGCACTACCAGCACTCAAACTTTTACTGTTAATAGAATTCCAGTTACCGCAATTACCATCACCAATACTGAAACCACATTGGAAATCGGTTCAACTTTGGCTTTAACTGCTACTGTCACCCCAGCCGATGCCACTGATTCAGGGATTACATGGTCAGTTACACAACTCAACGCCGATGCCAATATTTCCAATGGCAATATTCTTACTGTCACCGGCGGCAGCGAGGGATTTGAAACTATAACTGCCCGTTCCAATTCTGATAATTCTGTTATTGCCACTAAGCAGATTAGCATTCGCCCAGCCCCAGTTGTCGCAGTAACCGGAATTGAATTTACCAGCACAGTCCGGACAGTGGCAAATGGCGGAACCATAACTCTAACCGCCAGAGTCTTGCCAGTTAATGCCGCAAATCAAAATATTAAATGGAGAATTTCAGTCGCAGACGATGGCGAGGGTTTTTTAGATGGTGAGTTAGTAGTTGCAAGCGACCCAGATGGCTCAGTTATCTTTGAAGGCGCTGGGGGCGCAATTGGGGGTCTAGTTACTGTAGAAATCTCTGCCGTTGCAGATCCAAGTATTAAAGCAGATTTAATAATTACTGTTAATTAATTCCTACACAGGCAAGGCCTGTGTCAAGGTTTTTCAGTCATTCTGACACAAGCCTTGCCTGTGTCATGGTTTTTCAGACCGTACTTGCTGGCTGAGAGCCTTAAACCAATTCCCTTTTAAGTATTTTGCCGATATTTGATTTCGGCAGCTCGGCAATCCATTCAATCGTATGCGGGATTTTGTAATGCGCCAGATGCTTTTGGCAATACTCAATCAAACTTTTTTCACTCAAATCCGCACCCGCTTTTTTGACCACAAAAGCCTTCACAGCCTGCCCGCTGACCTCATCATCAACGCCGATGCAAGCCGATTCAAGCACTTTGAGATGCTGATTTAGCACTTGCTCAATTTCGCAAGGATAAACATTAAAACCAGAAATAATAATCAAATCCTTAGCTCTATCAACGATTTTTATGCGTCCGAGCTCATCAAAATAACCCATATCGCCGCTGAGAAAATAGCCATCTTTAGTAAAAATTTGCTGATTTTGCTCTTGCTTTTGCCAATAATTTTGCATCACTTGCGCGCCTTTCACAGCAATTTCACCAACCTCACCATTAGCAATTTCCGCCTGAGATTTATCCAAAATCCTCACCTGTGTTTTGGCTAATGGCTGACCCACCGAGCCGCTAAATTCCGCAGTATCAAAGCTCTCAGCGCTCACCACCGGCGAGCATTCAGTCAGCCCGTAGCCTTGCACAATCGGCTTTTTGACGACAGCCTGAGACCAAATCCCGTGACAAGAGATAATTTACCGCCTCAATAGGGCTGATTTTGCCTTCTGTTACTTGCAAAACCTGCGTGCAAATCGGCATTTCTACTTGGTGTTTTTTGGCGATTAACAGC
>JAAOIF010000058.1 GCA_015163925.1 Candidatus Thioglobus sp. | reverse complement strand
TCTTCCAAAGTCAGCGGCTCAAAATATAATCTGGCGGAAATATCATAATCGGTGGAGACAGTTTCCGGATTGCAATTCACCATAATCGTCTCAAAACCGTCCTCCCGCAAGGCAAGCGAGGGTCATCAATTTGCCTCAGGTATCAATTTGGATAAAAAGTCGCTTAAATCTAAAATTTGAAAGCCTAATTTAAAAATAAGCAAAAAAATACCGGCAAAAACAACTATTTGCTTAGTTTTTTGACGAAAAGGCCAGTGAAGCGATATTTTTGTTTTGGGCTTGTGGGTTTTTCTGGAATGGTGAGGTTGAAAAATCCACAATTTACTAATGGTTCTAAAATTGTTTGTTTGAATTTTGTCTTATTGCTTCGTTTTAAAATTTTCATCAGCTCGGTAGCAGAATTTTCACTGCCACATTTTTTTAATATTTCCACTTGCTCATTGCTAATATCTTCTAAGTTATAGCTTAGTCCCTGCTTGCTCCCTGATGATGACTTTAATACTGTTCCAGCAGTGTTTTCTTTGAAAATCAAATCCTGCTGATTTGAGCCAATTTTGTTGTTAATATTTCGCTTTAGAGGCTTGCTAAAATCTGAATTTTCATCAGATTTTTTAGCTTTTTGCTTTTTTTTATCTATATTAAATAAGTTCATAATTTTTAAAATTTAGTAAAATTAGCCCAATATTTGCTCTAAAAACAGCTGCAAACGCTCAGATTCTGGCTGATTAAAAAACATATCAGGCTGGTTTTGCTCAATAATCTGCCCCTCGTCCATAAAAATAATCCGGTCAGCCACTTTCTTGGCAAAGCCCATCTCATGGGTCACGCAGAGCATTGTCATACCCTCTTTCGCCAATTCTACCATCACATCCAAGACTTCTGCAATCATTTCCGGGTCCAGCGCTGAGGTCGGCTCATCAAATAACATTATTTTCGGCGAAGTGGAAAGCGCCCGAGCAATCGCCACCCGTTGCTGCTGACCGCCGCTGAGCTGATTTGGATACTTCTCAGCTTGGTCCCTGATGCCCACCCGCTCCAGTAACTGCAAGGATTTATCAACTGCTTGCTGCTTCGGCTGATGATGCACCCAGATGGGCGCCAGAGTTAGATTATCAAGAATTGAAAGATGCGGAAAAAGATTAAAATGCTGAAACACCATTGAGACCTGAGAACGCAGCTGGCGGATTTTTTTCACATTGTCGCTAAGCCTTGTGCCATCAACGATAATCTTACCTTTTTGAAACTTTTCAAGGAAATTAATACAACGAATTAGGGTTGATTTGCCGCTGCCTGAAGGCCCACAAATGACGATAATTTCGCCCTCTTTGACATTTAGATTGATATTTTTTAGTGCGTGGAAATCCCCATACCACTTGTTTAAACTGTTGATTTCAATGATATTTTTCATATTAAATTTTGTGTTCAGTGCTAAAACGCCGCTCCAAATTTTTTGAATATTTGCTCATACTATAAAGTATTATCCACAAAATTAGAGCAACAAACACATAACCTTCGGTCTCCCGACCGAGCCAATTTTCGTCCGATGAGCTTAGTCCCACCATCGCCAAAACATCAAACAGACCAACGATTAGCACCAAAGTCGTGTCTTTAAATAAAGCGATAAATGAACCAACAATATTAGGAATGGAAATTTTAAGCGCTTGCGGCAAAATCACCAAACTCATCTTTTGAATAAAATTTAGTCCGATGGCATCTGCTGCCTCAAATTGCCCTGTGGGAACGGCTTGTAGCCCGCCACGAATCACCTCGGCGATGTAAGCTGCTTGAAATAAAGTGATGCCGATTAGGGCTCGGAGTAATTTATCAACATTCATCTCTTCGGTGAAAAATAATGGCAAGATGACCGATGCCATAAATAAGATGGTAATCAGCGGCACACCGCGGATAAACTCAATATATAGCACTGAAAATAGGCGAATAATTTTCATTTTTGATTGCCGTCCGAGTGCCAATAAAATGCCCAATGGAAATGAGGCGATAATCCCCACCGCCGCTACCACTATGGTTAGCGTCAGCCCGCCCCATTGATGAGTTTCAATTACCTCCAAGCCAAAACCGCCATACAGCAACACAAAAGCCACAAACGGATACATCAAAAAAGCCAAAATTATTGCCTTAAAACGCCACTGCCGACCCCTTGCCAGACGCATAAAAGCAATAATAAATAGCGCCAAAGCAAAGGCTAATTGCACTCTCCAGTAGCTTTCAGCTGGATAAAAACCGTAAATGAACAAATCAATTTTCTCTATCACATAAGCCCAGCAAGCCCCCTGCCGAGTGCATTCTGTGTTTGATGAGGTGACAAAATCAGCATTAAATAGCGCCCAATTTGCCAGCGGCGGCAGGCTCAAATACAGCAAATACGCAACCGATACAGTCAAAACGCCGCTAAACAGTGAAGAGAATAAATTTGCCCGCAGCCATGCAAATATTCCAACCGATGCGATTGGTGGTTTTTGCTGAATTTCTGCCTTAAATACGCTCATAAATCCCTTCAACGCTGCTTAATGCGGATTTTGTGATTAACAATATTTAGCACCAGAGAAATCAGCAGGGAAAGCGTTAAATAAACCGCCATGGTCATCAAAATAATCTCTAACGCCTGCCCCACTTGGTTTAGCACCGTGCCGGCAAAAATGCTAACTAATTCGCTGTAACCGATGGCTGTGGCCAAAGAGGAATTTTTAGTGAGATTCAAATATTGGTTAATAATCGGCGGAATCGCCACCCGTAAGGCTTGCGGCAGGACAACCAGTTTCAACGATTGCCCCGAAGTCAGCCCCATCGCCTGTGCTGCCTCTTTTTGCCCCTTATCAACCGATTCTATGCCCGAGCGAATCGCCTCAGCAATGTAGGTTGCGGTGTAAATGCTGAGTGCGCATAAGAGTGCCAAAAACTCCGGCGACAGGCTCATACCGCCTTGAAAGTTAAAGCTTTTTAAGGCCGGATAATCAAAATGCAAGGGCGAGCCAAGCCACCAATACAGCAAGCCCGGCAGAGCCACAAGTAGTAATAGCAAGTAGCCGGAAATATGCCCGCTGACCCCAGTGCTATCGTGTTTTTTCTTCAATAGGCGTTTAATCCAAATGCTTAATAAAATGCCTGCCAGAAACACCAAAACCACCCAAATAAAGCCGCTTTCAGCAATCGGTTTGGGCAAATAAATTCCTCTTAAATTGATGAAAATTGAGTCAAAAAACTCAATACTTTTGCGTGGATGCGGAAGGCTAATTAGCAGAATGTTATACCAAAATAAAATCTGCAGCAGAATCGGAATATTCCTAAATAATTCAATATAACCGCTTGCCAGCTTGGAAATCAGCCAATTATTAGAGAGCCGAGAAATGCCGACAATCAGCCCAATTAGAGTTGCAAAAACGATGCCGACAAACGACACCAAAATAGTGTTAATCAGCCCGACATAAAAGACTCTGAGATTGGATGAGGTCGTTGAATAATCGATTAAATGCTCGTCAATATCAAAGCCGGCTTCTAAATTTAGAAAGTCAAAACCGGTGCGAAAACCGAGTTTTTCAATATTTGTAAATAGGTTGCCAGCCGCGCTGTAAAAGAAATATGCGACTGCCAGAAGTGCCAGCAGTTGAAATAAAAAAGCCCTAATTTCATTTTTATAAAGAAATGAAAATATGGACCTGAGCCTTGCCATTCAAGCAAAAACTATGAATTATCTAAACGGTGCTGAGTATAAAATTCCGCCGTCTTTCCATAATGCATTCAAGCCTCTGGATATGTTAATAGGGCCGCCATACAAGCTCCCATCGCCCCCTGCCCGGGGAAAACTACACGGTCGGCGGCAAGGATTTGCTGAGGTTTATCGGTCAAAAAAACTGTGTCATTCGGGGCAATATGCGCCAAAGCTTTTTGCACGCTGCGGACATTTCCCATGCCATAATCGACAATGGCAATCGCCTCTGAGGACACTTATAGCGAGCCTTTAGTGGAAGGAATCACGCCGGCCTGACGCTCATCTGGCGTGACTGCCATTCGCAGCGCCCGCCCGAAAGCCTTGAAAATCGTCTCCGCCTGATGATGAGAATTTTCGCCCTTGAGGTTGTCAATATGCAAAGTAATCAGCGCATGATTAACAAAGCCTTGAAAAAATTCGGCAATCAAATCTACATCAAAAGTGCCAATCAGCGCCCGTGAAAAATTCACATTTAGCTCCAATCCGGGGCGGCCAGAAAGGTCCAAAACCACCCGTGAAAGCGCTTCATCGAGCGGCACAAAGCTATGCCCATAGCGGGTCAGACCGGACTTATCGCCAGCCGCCTGAGCGAACGCTTGCCCCAGAGTTATGCCGATATCCTCCACGCTGTGGTGGTCGTCAATATTAGTGTCGCCAGCACATTTGATAGTCAAATCCATCAAGCCATGCCGCGCGATTTGGTCCAGCATATGGTCTAAAAACGGCACTCCAGTATCAATTTTCGCCCGCCCAGTGCCGTATAAATCCAGCTCAACTTGGATATTAGTTTCGTTAGTTTTGCGTGATATTTTAGTCATTGGGTTTTAGGTTGTTGAATTTTAAAGCCGTAATGCAGCACATAAGTCAGCCCGCCGACCATAATAATTAGTAATAAATAAGCAATCCACTCCATACTAACCTCCTTTTTTAAATAAATCTTTTAGCAAAATAAATACCATCGCCAATAATAACACAGTCCCAGCAACAGAAAACATCATTTCTACGCTCAATTTAGATGATGGATTGAACGAAATTCTGACAAAATTAAAGAGCAAAATCCCGGCGCCAGAGACAAAAATTCCGATAAATAGTCTGAGAGTTTCCGGCTTGAAATTCATTATAAATAATCCTCAAGCAAAATTTCAGCGATTTGAATGCTATTGAGCGCCGCCCCTTTGCGAATATTATCCGCCACAACCCATAAATTTAAGCCGTTTGGATGAGAAATATCCTCACGAATGCGGCTGACAAAAGTGTCATCATGGTTGGTTGCCTCAAGAAATGGAGTGGCATAACCGCCGTCCTCGCGCTGGTCTATAACCGTTACCCCATTTGCCTTTGAGAGGATTTTCCTCGCCTCAGCAGCACTAATTTTAGTTTTAGTTTCAATATTAATCGCCTCAGAATGCCCAAATAAAACCGGCACCCGCACCGCCGTTGGATTGACCAAAATCTCCTCATCGGCAAAAATTTTCTGCGTCTCCCAGACCATTTTCATCTCTTCCTTGGTGTAGCCGTTGTCCTGAAAAACATCAATATGCGGAATCACATTAAAGGCAATTTGGCGGCACTGGTTCAGTAGTAATTGTTGCCAGCGCGGACGGCGGCACAAATGTTACCACCACCCAAAATTTTGAAGTGGTCGCCGCATTAGTTACCTCAATTTCCATCACCAGTGTTGATAATATATTTGACGGCGAGAGGCTGACTTTAGCCGCAAATGTTGAGCCAGCCGAAGCCGCCCAAACTGTGAATTGGACCATTACTGCCGGCAGCCAATTTGCCTCAATCAACGGCAATATTCTCACTGGAACTGCCCCCGGCCGGGTAACCATTCGCGCCTCAGCCACTGATTCCAGCGGTCGGTTTGCCACCCAGCAATTCACCGTCAAGCCCACCCCAATTACCAGCTTTACCATCGGCGGTCCAAACAGCTTTGCAGATGGCACAAGCATAACCCTATCCGCCACCGTCCTGCCTGCCACAGCCAGCAATCAAACCATTTCATGGTCAATTTTCAGCGGCGGCAATTTTGCCACTCTCGGCGGCGCTAACGGCAATGTGCTGACTGCCACAGCCCCGGGCGTGGTCTCCATAACTGGCACTACCACTGATGGCACAAATCTTAGCGTTACCAAACAATTCACTGTAAACGCCGTGCCAATCAGCACCATCACCATCGGCGCACTCAGAACTGTGGAAAATGGCTCAAGCATTCCCCTAACTGCCACAGTTTTGCCAGCAAATGCCTCAGATAAATCCGTTTCGTGGGCAATTTCCGGTGGTAATAACGCCATCGCCTCAATCAACGGCAGCACTTTTTTTGGCATCACCCCCGGCACAGTTAGCGTTATCGCCTCTTCTGTTGATAGCGGTAATGCCACAGCCTCAGCGGATTTCATCGTTACTGCCGTGCAAGTTGCCAGTATTGACATAACCAGCACCAACAACTTACGCGATGGCCAGACCCAAACTTTAACTGCCACTGCACTGCCAGCGGAGGCAAGTGATAAAACTATTGCTTGGACAATTAAAACCGGCGGCGGGCAAGCAGTCGGTATTGTCAGTATTAGCGGCAATGTTATCACTGCCCTGCGCCCGGGTGCTGCCACCATAATTGCCACTGCCACTGACCGCGGCACTATTACTAAAGAACAAAGATTTACCGTGTTTCCACAACCAGTTGCCTCAATTTTAATTACCAGCGCTGGCTCAGTGGTAAATGGTGAAAGCCTGACCCTCACTCACTCAGTTACACCAGCAACTGCCACCAATCAAACCGTCTCTTGGAGAATTTCCTCCGGCGGTAATTTTGCCAGCCTCAGCGGTAATATTCTCACTGGAACTGCGGTCGGCGGCCCGGTAGTTGTAGTTGCCACAGCAGCTGACGGTCGGGGTGCTACTCAATCAAAAAATATTACCGTCCAAGCAGCCGCTGCCGTAAGCGTTAGCATTGACTCCGCGGCGGAAGTTTTTGATGGCAGAAGCATAAATCTATCCGCCACCGTCTCCCCGAGTGGCGCAAATCAGGCGGTGGTTTGGTCAATTTCTGCCGGTGGGCAATTTGCTAATCTCAGCGGCAACACCCTCAGCGGCACTGCCCCCGGCACTGTTACAGGCGAATTTCATTAAATCTGAGTTAGATGTAACGCTCGGCGATGTATTTTTGACCAGTGCTGTGGGCTCAAAATTCCCAGCCGGCTATCCGGTAGGAAGGGTGAGCAAGGTAGAAAAAA
>JAAOIF010000057.1 GCA_015163925.1 Candidatus Thioglobus sp. | reverse complement strand
GAGGAAAATTTCACTCTCGGCAGGGTCTTTTGGGTTTTTTTCTCGCTTTGGAGCATTTTATTGCTTCTAATTTTTGTGATAAGCCTAATAATTTCATTAAAATATTTTGGCGTTTTTAGCTCAATATTAATTTCTATGGTTATTTGGATATTGTCAACTGCAATTATTTATCAATTCATCAAAAATTAATGTTGCCTATTTCACAAAGGATTAAAGGTAAAATTTGCTTTATTTTGCTTGCTTGAAAATGACAAAAAATTTAGACAGCGCTGCTTCGTTTCAAAATTTAATCCTAAAATTACAATCATTTTGGGCGGCGAAGGGTTGTATTTTGCTGCAACCGTTTGATATGGAAATGGGCGCTGGGACTTTTCATCCGGCAACTTTTCTGCGCTCAATCGGTCCTGAGCCGTGGCAGGCGGCTTATGTCCAGCCCTCTCGCCGCCCTACTGACGGGCGTTTTGGGGAAAATCCAAACCGCTTGCAACACTATTATCAATTTCAAGTTTTGCTCAAACCATCGCCGCAAAATATTCAGGATTTATACTTGGAATCGTTGGCGGAAATCGGCATAGATTTGCAAAAACACGATGTCAGATTTGTTGAAGATAATTGGGAATCGCCCACGCTTGGGGCTTGGGGGCTGGGCTGGGAGGTTTGGTTAGATGGAATGGAAGTGTCGCAATTTACTTATTTTCAGCAGGTCGGCGGGCTGGCTTGTAAGCCGGTTTCGGGCGAGCTGACTTACGGTTTGGAGCGGCTGGCGATGTATTTGCAGGGGGTGGATTCGGTGTTTGATTTGGTCTGGGTTGATGGCGAAAATAGCGTAAATTATGGCGATGTTTTTCATCAAAACGAGGTTGAGCAATCTAAATACAACTTTGAAATTGCTGATACCGCAGTGCTTTTCAGGCAGTTTGACGAGGCAGAATTGATGAATGAAAAACTGATTTCCGCCAAATTATCCTACCCGGCTTACGAGCAAGTTTTGCAAGCCTCACACCTCTTTAATTTGCTTGATGCTCGGCGAGCTATTAGCGTTACCGACCGCGCCAGATTCATTCGCCGCGTGCGTTTGATGAGCCAAAAAGTGGCGCAAACTTATTATGATTCACGAGAAAAATTAGGCTTTCCGATGTGTCAAAATAATTCAAAATGAAGATTTTCTCAAGCCTTTATAATTTGGTTTTAAGCTGGGCGAAAAGTCGTTTTAGTTTGTATTATCTCTG
This sequence comes from Candidatus Thioglobus sp., assembly GCA_015163925.1. GTDB lineage: Bacteria > Pseudomonadota > Gammaproteobacteria > PS1 > Pseudothioglobaceae > JAAOIF01. Next base: position 5,787 of record JAAOIF010000057.1, on the reverse strand, counting down.
CGCTTTGAGTTTTGTGGAAAGCTTTGTTTTGCCTTATCCGCCGCCGGATTTACTGCTTGCCCCGATGGCTTTAAAAAATCCAAATCAGGCTTATCGGTTTGCATTTTTTTGCACAATTTCTTCAGTTTTAGGCGGAATTTTCGGCTACCTCATCGGCTCATTTTTCATAGATTTGGCGATGAATTTTTTTACCGAAATGAACTATCTCGGCAAGCTAAATTTGGTTAAATCTTGGTTTGACGAATACGGAATTTTGATTATTGCCATCGCCGGATTTTCGCCGATTCCATACAAAATTTTCACCATTACTGCCGGAATTGTGGCGATGGCGTTTTTGCCATTTGTTTTAATGTCAATTTTCGCCCGCGGCGCTAGATTTTTTTTAGTGGCATTTTTTGTCAAAAAATTTGGTAATTCCTGTGATGTCTGGCTGCAAAAATACATTGACCGCTTGGGCTACGGGCTGATTTTAATTATAATAATAGGGGTTTGGTATGCAAAATAAAATATTAATATTACTTGGAATTTTGGTGTTTTTGGGCGGCTGTTTTGCCTCAAAATCTAAAGAGCAAATTATTGTAATTGATAAATCAATCAATTTGGCTGATGGGAAAAAATTTGTATTGTCAAAATTGCCAAAAAAAGTTGCAAAAAAAGTTGCAAAATTACCAAAAAAACAGCCGGCTAAAAATTGGTCATTTCCCCTTAACAGCAAGGTTATCAAAGGGTTTACTTTGATTGCTTGGGCAACGGTATATTTTTGCCCCTGTTTGAGTTTTTTATAATTGCCGAAAACCGCTTGAAAATTATCTTTGACAAAATGCCGCAAGCCGTTAATTGTAACAAAAGTGATGCTGCCGCCGGTTTTCAGGGCATCAAAGCCGTCATACAAAAAAATACTCAGCTGCTCTCTGCCGACTTTTGCCGGCACATTAGAGATGATTTTATCAAAATATTTTTCCCTATTAACACTCATAAAACCGTCTGAGAGGTAGGCTTTGGCGTTGTTAATTTGGTTCAAAGCCGCATTTTTATTGGCTAATTCAACGGCAATAAAATCTTTATCAACCATTTCCACTTCGCCTTCGGAGCAGATTTTGGCGACCGCCAAGCCGATTGCCCCGTAGCCACAGCCTAAATCAAGGCATTTGTCGGTTTTGTTAATTTCAATATGTTTGAGCAAAAGCGAGCTGCCGTCATCAATAGCGCGCGGGCTGAACACTCCCCAGCGGGTTTTGAAGCTCAAATCAGCGCCGAGTAAATTCGCCTGAACGCTTAAATCTTGCTTGAGTTTTGGGAGGTCTTGGCGTGAAAACATAATTTATTTAGCTCCAATTTTCTTAACTTTTTGCTTGATTTTAGCGTTAATAATTTGGCTTGCCTCATCGCCGATATGCGCCTGACCTCTGGCATCAGCGAGTTCCACTTGCCGCTGCCGCTCACGGTAACGACTCAGCTGAGATTCATTTTTTGAGCCGTAGCAGCGCGGGCAGCAAACGCCTTTTTCATAATGCAAATGGCGCTTGTCCTCGGCGGTAATCGGATAGCGGCAGGCGTGGCATTGGTCGTATTTTCCCGGCGCTAAATTATGCTTGACCGCCACCCGCTCATCAAATACAAAACACTCGCCCTGCCACAGGCTTTGGGATTTTTCAACCTCTTGCAAATACTTTAAAATGCCGCCGTGCAAGTGATAAACCTCATCAAAACCTTGCGATTTTAGGTAAGCGCTGGATTTTTCACAACGAATGCCGCCGGTGCAAAACATTGCTATTTTTTTGCCACGATACTTTTCTAAATTATTTTTAGTGTAAGCCGGAAACTCCCTGAAAGTCTCGGTATTTGGGTTAATAGCGCCTTTAAAACTGCCGATTTCATATTCATAATTATTTCTGGTATCAATCAAAATTACCTCTGGATCGCTGATTAAATCATTCCAATTTTCAGGTTTTATGTAAGTTCCGGCGGAGTTCAAAGGGTCAATATTTTCAATGCCTAAAGTTACGATTTCACTCTTTAATTTGACTTTTAAACGCTTGAACGGCGAGGTTTTGCTGTATGAAAATTTGATTTCTAAGTTGTCAAATCTGGAATCATTTTGCAAAAATTCAAGCACTAAATCAATTGATTTTTGCGTGCCAGAAATAGTTCCATTCAGCCCCTCTAAAGCCAAAAGAATTGTGCCTTTGACGGCTAATTTTTCCATCAATTTGTGCAATGGCTGGCGGAATTTTTCAAAATCATCCAAACGAACAAACTGATAAAGTGCGCAAACGGTAAGCATTAATTTTATGAAGCAATCCGAGTAAAATACATTAATTTTACGCTATGAATGCAAAGCAGTATAATGGTTTGTTTTTCCTAATTATTGGCAAATATGCTTGATTTGATTGATTCTCCAGCAGATATTAAAGAATTAGACTTAGGTCAATTACAGATTTTGGCGGATGAAATTCGTGAATTTTTGATTGAAAATATTCAAAAAACCGGCGGTCATTTAGCGCCGAATTTAGGCACTGTTGAGCTGACTTTGGCAATGCATTATGTGTTTGAAACGCCGGCTGATAGCTTTGTTTTTGATGTCGGGCATCAGGCTTATACGCATAAAATTCTCACTGGGCGGCGTGAAAAAATGCACAGTTTGCGCAAGAAAAATGGTCTGAGCGGCTTTACTAAAAGAGCAGAAAGCGTCTATGATGCCTTTGGCGCTGGGCATTCTTCCACTTCCATTAGTGCTGGGCTGGGAATTGCGATTGCTAATAAAATCAATCAAAATCAGCATAAATCCGTGGTGGTAATTGGCGATGGGGCGCTGACCGGCGGAATGTCGTTTGAGGCGCTAAATCACGCTGGCGACTCGGATGCCGACCTGCTAATTGTCCTAAATGATAACGATATGAGCATTTCCAAAAATGTCGGGGCGATGAATAAATATTTGACCAAACTGATTTCCGGCAAAGTGTATGCGACTATGAAATCAAAATCTCTAGGATTTTTGCAAAAAATGCCCGCCATACATCAATTTGCCAAGCGCTCAGAGGAACATTTGAAGGGAATGGTTTTGCCCAGCACCTTGTTTGAGGAATTGGGAATTGATTATTTTGGACCGATTGACGGGCATGATTTGCCATTACTTATCAAAACTTTGCAAAATCTAAAACAGCTGAAAATGCCACGGCTACTGCATTTAATCACCAAAAAAGGCTATGGCTTGGACACCGCAGAAAATGACCCTTGCAAATTTCACGGCGTTGCCCCGGCCTCAAGCGATTCCACGGCGCTGATAAATTACAGCCAAGTGTTTGGGACTTGGCTGACAGACACCGCCGCACACGACCCGCAGCTGATGGCAATTACTCCGGCGATGGGCGCAGGCTCTGGTATGACTGAGTTTGAGGCGAAATTTCCAGAGCAATATTTTGATGTTGGGATTGCCGAGCAGCATGCTATTACTTTTGCTGGAGGGCTTGCTGTGCAAGGCTTTAAGCCGGTTGTGGCAATTTATTCTACTTTTCTGCAACGCGGCTACGACCAGCTGATTCACGACATCGCTTTGCAAAATCTGAATGTGGTTTTTGCCATTGACAGAGCCGGTCTGGTGGGGGCTGACGGCGCAACTCATGCCGGTAGTTTTGATTTAAGTTTCCTGCGCTGCATTCCGAATTTAATTATTATGGCGGCGAGTTCTGCTGGGCAAATGTATCAAATGTTAAATACTGCTTATCGGCTGGAAGGCGCGGTCTGTCTGCGTTATCCGCGGGGGGCTGACCAGTCGGCGGGCAATTATATTTCTAACAAAACCATTGGAATCGGCAAGGCAGAAGTGGTTAAAACTGGCAAGAAAATTGCTATTTTGGCGTTTGGAACCACCCTCAAAGAGGCGCTGATTGCTGGGGAAAAACTCAGTGCCAGCGTGGTTGATATGCGTTTTATCAAGCCACTTGACGAGGCGCTGATTGTTGAAATTTCTGCCTCACACAGCCGGCTTATTTCCATTGAGGATAATGCCATCAGCGGCGGCGCTGGGAGTGCAATTAGTGAGTTTTTACATCAGCAAAATATTACTACTCCGCTGAAAATATTAGGCTTGCCAGATACCTTCACCGAGCAAGGCACTCAGGCGGAATTGCACGCCCTGTATGGCTTAGACGCTGCCGGCATCATCCAAGCGAGTGAATTATGAAACGGATTTTAAAACGCCTTAGCCCCAGTCCAGATGCCTTGAAAAATCATCAATATTTGGGCTGGCTTTCCAAGCATTTGCACCATCCGAGCTTGTGGAATTTTAATCGGAAATCTATCTCCAAAGCCTTTGCTATCGGGCTTTTTTGCGCTTTTATTCCAGTGCCATTTCAGATGCTTTTGGCGGCTCCGGCGGCGGTGATTTTTTCTGCTAATTTGCCGCTGGCTGTGGCGCTGGTTTGGATTAGTAATCCGCTGACGATTCCGCCGATTTTTTATGCTTGTTACAAGCTCGGCGCTTGGATTTTAGGCGTTAGTATTGAGCAAAATTTTGTGATGTCTTTTGCATATATTTGGCAAGTTTTAGGCATTATTTGGCAGCCGTTTTTGCTTGGCTGCTTGGTGGTTTCCACCGTCAGTGCCGTGGTCGGCTACTGGACAATTCAGCTGATTTATCGCTTCAAAGCTTATAGAAAAGTCAGGCGTTTTTAGCGTTTATTTAGCCTCTAATTGCTGGCGGATTTTTGCCTCCAACTCATCAACCAAATCGGAATTACTAACTTTAGAGTGAGTTTTGCCGTTGAGATAAAGCAAATTCGGCGCGCCGCCAGTTAGTCCGACCGACACCGCTTTTGCCTCGCCCGGACCATTCACCACGCAGCCAATCACTGCCACATCAATGGATTCGGTAATATCCTCCAAGCGAGATTCAAGCTCATTGACCACAGAAATTACATCAAATTTTTGCCGAGAACAGGACGGGCAGGCAATCAAATTAACGCCTTTTTTACGCAAATGAAGTGACTTTAAAATGTCAAAACCGACCCTAACTTCATCCACCGGGTCGGCTGCTAATGAGACGCGAATGGTGTCACCAATGCCTTCTGCGAGCAATAAGCCCAAACCAATTGCGGATTTCACCGTGCCGGACCTGAGCGAGCCGGCCTCAGTAATGCCTAAATGCAATGGGTTGTCAATCTGGGTGGCAAGCTGCTTGTAGGCGAAAACGGTCATAAAAATCTCAGAAGCTTTGAGTGAAATTTTGTAATTATCAAAATTGAGTTTATCCAAAATATCAATATGCCGAAAAACCGATTCCACCATCGCCTCAGGGGTCGGCTCGGTATATTTTTTCTGCAAATCTTTTTCCAGCGAACCGGCGTTTACCCCTATTCTAATAGGAATATTTTTGTCTTTTGCGGCAGCCACCACCTCACGCACGCGGTCTTCCCTGCCGATATTTCCCGGATTTATTCGCAAGCAATCTGCGCCATATTCTGCCACTTTTAGGGCAATTTTATAATCAAAATGAATATCGGCAATTAGCGGAATATTAGCTTGTTTTTTAATCTGTTTAAACGCCTCCGCCGCCTCCATATTCGGCACGGAAACCCTTACTAAATCAGCTCCAGCGGCTGAAATTGCATTAATTTGTTTGAGAGTTTTGCTGACATCAGAAGTGTTAGTATTTGTCATACTTTGCACCGAAATCGGCGAATCACCGCCAATAGCAACATTTCCGACAAAAATTTGCTTGGATTTTCTTCTAATAATCGTATGAGTTGGTTTCATTTAAGGCTTTTTATTTGTTTGATTTTGCAATAA
>JAAOIF010000056.1 GCA_015163925.1 Candidatus Thioglobus sp. | reverse complement strand
CCGCCGCACTGGAATAAGTGTCGCCCTTACCACTGATTCCGTCCAATAAAACGCCGCCGCCATACATTAAGTCAGGCTTATTTAACAAATTTTTATCCTCCACAAAATCAATAAAAAAACGCTTGTCTGGGGCAAGCAAAATCAAGCCCTTAGCCGTCTGGCGGCGTTTTAGTTGTAATATTTTATTCAATCCAAAATTAGCATTCGGCAAGCAGCTCAAGCCCTGAACGGTGTCAGTCGGCAAGCTAATTACCCCGCCGAGGCTGAGAATTTTAGCGGCAAGTCGTGTTTGAAAGTTCATTTTTTCGCCCGCGGATGGAATTTGTCATATACTTTAGATAATTCCAAAAAATCAAGATGGGTATAAATTTGGGTGGATTTGATGCTTTTATGCCCTAAAAAATCCTGCACCGATCGCAAATCATGGCTTGATTGCAGAAAATGAGTAGCCGCCGCATGCCTGAGCATATGCGGAAAAACATTGATTTTGATGCCTACTTCTAAGGCGCGTTTTTTCAGCATAATTTGCACTGTTCTAACGCTAATTCTTTGCCGATTTTTGTTAATAAATAATGCCCCAGTTTGCACATTTGCTTGCTGCAAATAATACCGAGTAATCGCTTGTGCCGCCTTGCCTAACGGCGTGTGGCGCTGCTTGCCGCCCTTGCCAGATACTCGCAAAAAACCTTGACTAAAATCCACATCAGCCACATCCAAACCGACCAATTCTGACACCCGCAGCCCGCAGCTGTAAATAACTTCAATAATAGTAATATTTCGCAGCTCTAAAAAGCCGTCAGAACGGCGTTTTAGCAATAATTCAATTTGCCCATAATCCAAAACTTTGGGCAAATTCTGCTCAGTTTTTGGAGTTTTTAGGTCTAATGCAAAATTGCTTGAAATCACTCCGCGCTCAAGCAAATACTTCAAAAAACCGCGAATAGCCGATAAATGCCGGCGGATAGTTTTGGAATTAATTTTGCTATGACGCATATTCATCACCAGCAAATTTATATGATTTTTGCTCAAATCCTCCCAGCGATTTACCCCCTTTTCAGCAATAAAATCAAGCAGCGCCTGCAAATCTGCACGGTAAGCCCTGCGCGTATTTAACGCATACTGGCGCTCAATTTGCAGATATTTTACAAACTCATCAATAGCTTTATCCAAAATGCCCCTTGTATTTTTGTGCTTTGACCATATTTAAGCATTTTACTCATAAAGGATGAAAAAAAGCCGATGAAACAAACTCACGAATTTCAAACCGAAGTCTCTCAACTCTTAGATTTAATGATTCATTCTTTGTATTCTAACAAGGAAATTTTCCTCCGGGAGCTGATTTCTAATGCCTCTGATGCGATTGATCGGCTCAAATTTTCAGCACTTGCTGATGACAGTTTGCTGGAGGGAAAAGAGGCTTTGCAGATTTATGTTAATGTTGATAAAGCCGCTGGTAGCATAACTATTAGCGATAATGGAATTGGTATGAGCGAGGCGGAAGTGAATAAAAATATTGGCACTATTGCTAATTCTGGCACTAAGAAATTCCTCAAAAATTTAGACGAAAAGCAAGCGCAAAACTCCAATCTCATCGGGCAATTTGGAGTAGGTTTTTACTCCAGTTTTATTGTTGCTGATAAAGTCGTTTTAACCAGTAGAAAAGCCGGCACTAAAGGCAAAAAAGGCACTCGCTGGACCTCAGCCGGCAAAGGCAAATACGACATTGAAAAAGTAGATTGCCCCGATTTCGGCACTACTGTCACCTTGCACATCAAAAAAGCCGAAAAAGAATTTTTGGATGAAACTCGCCTGAGAAGTATTATCAGCAAATATTCTGACCATATTACCGTGCCGATTATGATGATTAAGCCTTCTGAGGACGGCAAGGAAATTGAGTATGAGGCGGTAAATAAGGCAAATGCTTTTTGGATGCAAGATAAGAAAAAACTCAAGCAAGCCGATTATGACGAGTTTTACAAGTCTTTAACTTATGATTTTGAATCTCCGCTAACCCAGCTGCATAACCGAGTTGAGGGCAATTTGGATTATACTTCTTTGCTATTTATTCCGGCAAAAGCGCCATTTGATATGTGGGAGCCGAAACGCAAAGGCGGCATCAAACTCTACGCCAAACGCGTTTTTATTATGGAAGATAATGAAGAGCTGATGCCTCTGTATTTGCGCTTTGTCAAAGGCGTAATTGACACTGCCGACCTGTCATTAAATGTCTCACGCGAGATTTTGCAAAGCAATAAAGTGGTTGATGCAATCCGCAAAGCCTCTGTTAGCCGAGTTTTGAAAGCATTGGAAAAAATGAGCAAAAATCAGCCGGAAAAATACGCCACTTTTTGGCAAGAATTCGGCATGGTAATGAAAGAAGGCATAGTTGAGGATTTTGCTAATAAAGACAAAATCGCTAATCTGCTGCGGTTTGCCACTAATAAAAGTGATAATTCCACCCAAAATTCCACTCTGGAAACTTATGTAAAAAATATGCCAAAACAGCAAAAAGCCATTTATTACATCACCGCTGAGAGCTTTGAGGCCGCCAAAGGCTCGCCGCATTTGGAGATTTTTAATCAGAAAAATATTGAGGTTTTATTGCTTTCTGACAGGGTTGATGAGTGGCTTGTGAGCAATTTTACTGAGTTTCAAGGCACGCCGCTAAAGTCTATTGCTAAGGGAGATTTGGAAGATTTGGACAATCAAAATGACAAAAAAACCAAAGAAAAAGTGGCAAAGGATTTTAAGGAAGTAATTCAAAAAGTCAGCAAAATTCTTGAGGCTCAAGTGAAAGAGGTCAAAATTTCCAAGCGTCTGAGCGAATCGCCGAGCTGTTTGGTGGCTGATGAAAATGAAATGGGCGGAAATATGGAGCGAATTATGAAGTCGCTTGGGCAAGATGTGGCTGCCACTAAGCCGATTTTGGAGATAAATCCAAAGCATCCATTGGTCAAAAAACTCAAAACCAAAGTTGATAAAAATCTGGTTCAAGTGCTATTTGACCAAGCCGTTCTCAGCGAAGGCGGACAACTCAAAAACCCAGCTGAGTTTGTCAAGCGGATGAATAAATTGATTGGTTAGCCAAAATCTGTCAAATTCTGCCGCATTAAAAAAACACAAATAATACTTGATTTTTGATACTATTATAGTATCATAAGCTGTGAATAAAAAACTAACAAAAATTTTCAAAAATCCAATCAATGGCGCAATTCATTGGTCGGATATTGAAAAATTGTTAATCAAAATAAATGGGTTAAAAATGATAGAGGGCAAAGGCTCTAAAGTGGCTTTTTATAAGGGCGATTGCGAATTAATTATTCATCGGCCGCACCCATCTAAAGAGGCATTAAGATATAGAATCAAGGCCGTTCGTGAATTTTTAATTGACATAAAAGAGGTGTAAAATGATGAAATATAAGGGTTATACGGCAACGCTTGAATATGATGAGGCGGACAAAATTATCGTTGGCAAAGTGGTTGGTATCAAGGCAATTATTGTATTTGACGGGCTGAATACGCAAGAGCTGACGATGAAATTTCACAATAGTATTGATTTTTATCTGCAAACTTGCAAAGAGCGTGGGGTGCAACCGAACAAGCCTTACTCAGGCAAATTTATGCTCCGAATGCAGCCGAATCAGCACGCGATTATCGCCTATCAATCGCAACAGGCAGGTATATCAATGAATAATTATGTGATTAAAAGAGCGCTTGCTGATTGCGAAATTTGACCAAGCTGTGCGTGGGAATGCAGACTGTGTTTGTTAGATGAGAACTGCCCCACAGTCATTCTGAACTTGATTTAAGAATCTCGTGTGACACAGGCCTTGCCTGTGTAGAAATAAATTTAAGGCAAATGGAATAAAAAATAGGGTATGATTTCCACTTTCAACTTTTAAAAACTAACGGAATTATTATGAAAAACTTCAACAGATTATTTGCTTTATCAATTATTTCAATCCTAACTTTAACCCTTACAAACTGCGGCAGTTCCACTAATGCGGGGGGGGGGGGCGATGACAGCTCTCAAGGCGTTGAAATAACCAGCGCTAATACAGTCATAGTCGGTGTAACTCTAAATTTAATTGCGACTCGGACTGCCGCTGCCGCTGCCACCATTCCAGCCACCGCCACATTCACTTGGGCAATTCAAGACTCCAGCACCAATATTGCCACAATCAACGGCAGCACTCTAACCGGCATTGCCCCGGGGACAATAATTTTAGAAGCCATCACACTTGACAGCAGCGGCGGCACTCGCACCGGCACGCAGAAATTTAGCGTTGTAGCCAGACCTGCAGCCCCGACCGCCCTCAAAGCCGTTGCTACCGGAGTGGCAAATCAGGTGCGGATTTCTTGGGCGGCGGTTGCCGGTGCGACTGGTTATAAACTCTATCAAACTACTGGCAATTTATCTGGTTTTGAAAATGACAACCCTGATAATTTATCCACAGCCAATCCAGCCGCCACTTCCACGGATGTTTCTGGAATTACTACTAATATAAATTTAGGCGCAAATTCAGCCAAAACTTACTTTTTAGTTACTGCCGTAAAAGATAATATTGAATCCCTTACCACTGCCGCCCAGACCGCTGCCACAGCGCATCCGCTGGTTTTTAATACCGTTATTAGCGCTAGCACAGCCACAGTTTGGATTGACCGCAACCTCGGTGCTACCGAAATAGCCACAACTATTTTTGGGCAAACTGCGGCTTATGGTGATTTGTATCAATGGGGGCGGCCGACAGACGGGCATCAGCTGCAAACAAATACCACGCTAACTGGCACATTATCAGCAACTATTAGCCCCGGCCACGCCGAGTTTATTACCACCGACATCAACACTAACGATTGGACCGCTGCCGGCGTTGATACTGATGGCGCAGACCGTGCCGCATTTTGGAGTAGAACTGATGGTTCAGGCATTTGCCCGACCGGCTTTAGAGTGCCCAGAGTAGATGAATTAAACGCCGAGAGAGCATCTTGGCCATCACAGCAGAGGCAAGGCGCTCTTGCATCACCTCTTAAATGGATAGGTTCTGGCGCTCGTAGTCCTTCTCTTGGGACTGTAGGCTCTTTTGCCACAGGCAATTATTGGAGCAGCACTGTTAATCAAAATGACACATCTGAGCGCCATTTCCTCTCTTTCAATGCCTTTGTTAATGCGGCAATATCCCAATCGGATTCTGTCTCCGGTTATTCAATCCGTTGTATTCAAAATTAGCAATTAACCATTTGACACAAGCCTTGCCTGTGTCAGGATTTTAGGCTCTAATAGTTATTAAATTTGCTGGATTTGGCTTGATGATTTCGCCGATTGGCTCTAATTCAAAACCATTATTTTGCATCACTTTTTGGAACTCGGCGATGGCATTTTCAGCCACCATTACTAACAATCCGCCGCTGGTCTGGGGGTCACAAATGATGGATTTTGCCTCAGAACCAATGGCGCTGAGATTTTCACCATAGCTCTCAAAGTTGCGTTTTGCCCCGCCCGGAGAGCAGCCGTTAGCAAGATATTTTTTGATATTTGGCAGAATTGGGACTTTGGCAAAATCAATTATTGCCGAGACTTTTGAGCCTAAGCAAACCTCCGATAAATGCCCGCCGAGCCCGAAACCAGTAACATCGGTGATGGCATTCACGCCTTGAATCAAAGCCAATTTAGCGCCAATATCATTCAGCTGGCACATGGTTTTGATTGCTAATTTCTCGTCCGCTGGAGTGATTTTTTGCTGCTTTTGCGCCGTGGTTAAAATGCCGATTCCAAGCGGTTTTGTCAGGTAAATTTGGTCTCCGATTTGGGCTGTGGAATTTTGCTTGAGGTGCTTAATTTTGACTTTTCCGCTGACCGCCAAACCAAAAATCGGCTCAGGCGAATCAATGCTATGCCCGCCAGCTAAGGCAATTCCAGCCTGCTGACAGGCGCTGCGCCCGCCCTCAATCACCTCGCGCCCTGCCTCAGCCGGGAGTTTATCAAGTGGCCAGCCGAAAATACTAATTGCCATCAGCGGCACGCCACCCATCGCATAAATGTCGCTCAGAGCATTCACAGCGGCGATTTGCCCGAAAGTAAATGGGTCATCAACAATCGGCATAAAAAAATCTGTGGTGCTAATCAGCGCCTCGCCATTCCCCAAATCATACGCGGCGGCATCGTCTCGCTGATGATTTCCAATGAGCAAATTCGGGTCGGAAATTTCACTCGGTGAGCTTAAAATAATGTCTAAAATCTTGGGCGATATTTTGCAACCGCAGCCCTGCCCGTGGCTGTATTGTGTGAGTTTAAGCAAGGGCTTTGTAGGCGTTTTCAAGTTTTTTGTAAAACTCATCAGCGCTCAAATCCGGGTGCTCATCCATAATATTTACTGCCACCACATTATCCTCAACCGCATCCCAAATTTTGGTGTAAGTGCCGTCTTTATAGCCATTATTTTGCCGAAAAGTATTCAGCTGATTTTTCACCAAATAGCGCCGATAAAGCTCCGGCACATCCATTGCCATACTTGCTAAAGCCTGAAAAAACAAGCCAGTAATTTCATACAAAGCATTTTGCGATTTATCCACATTTGCACTCGCCGCCGCCGCCACTATTTTCTCCAAAATCTCCACCATCAGCTCCGGATTAGGCTCTTTTTCTGGCTGATTATCTCCGTAAACTTCAGCAAATTTCGTATCGCCAAAATGAATTGCCTCAGACATAATAAAATGCCAAATATCCACCAATTCAACCTTAGCATTATCCAAGTCCGGCGCGGCTTCTATGTCTTTCCAATGCTTCCAATTAAACGAATCCAGCGCTTCTGCAGCCTCCATATAAATGCAGCGCAACCAAGCAATCTGCCGCCCTTCTTTGGTCGCCCCTTCGGTCCAAATTTTGCCATTAGTTTCATCGTTAAGTTTTTGTTGCAAGGCGAACATTTGTGCGATTTGATTCATCATAAAAACCTTATAATATACCCCAAGGATTTTGCAAGACAATTTGGATTTGCTCGCCCGATTTTGCAAATAAAATTCCAATCAAAGCGTAAGCCAGAGCCATAAAT
>JAAOIF010000055.1 GCA_015163925.1 Candidatus Thioglobus sp. | reverse complement strand
ATTAGAGGCAATCGATTGGTACAATCAGCGAATTGATGCTTGTGCGGACGGCGAATTGGCAAAAATTTTGGCGCATAATCGTGATGAGGAAAAGGAACATGCGGCGATGGTTTTGGAGTGGATTCGGCGTAAGGATAAGGCATTTGACAAGGAACTCAAAGACTATTTATTTAGCGAAAAGCCGATTGCACATTAAATTTCAATAGCATTGTCAAGTGCCTTTTTGTATGGGATAATGTTATATTTTTTTCTCCCCTCATGCCTACAAAATTTATGAACAAACACTACGATATGATTGCGATTGGCGCTGGCTCTGGCGGGCTTTCAGCGGTTGAACGCGCCAGCGAATATGGCAAAAAATGTTTAGTTATTGAAGATAAAGTCATCGGCGGGACTTGTGTGAATGTCGGCTGTGTGCCTAAAAAAGTGATGTGGTTTGCCGCTAATGCTGCCAGTAAAATCAGCAATGCTAGCGGTTTTGGCTTTGATATTGACATTAAAGGCTTCTCTTGGAAAAAACTCAAACAAGTCCGAGACGACCATGTAAAAGGCATTACCTCTTGGTATGACGGCTATTTGCAAAAACTCGGCATAGATTATATTCAAGGTTTCGGCAAATTAGTTGATAGAAATACCGTGGCGGTGAATGGCTCAGAATTTACTGCCGACCGCATAGTGCTTTCGCCCGGTGGAGAGCCGGGTGTGCCGCCGATTGAGGGAGCTGAATTTGGCATTACCTCAGATGGTTTTTTTGAATTAAAACAATTGCCAAAAAAAGTTGCTATTGTCGGCGGAGGCTATATCGGCGTTGAATTAGCGGGGGTTTTAAATGAGTTAGGCTCTGATGTTGAAATTTTTGCTCGGGCGGACAAATTACTAACCGGATTTGATGTAACAATTCAAGAGATTTTGGCACGAGATTACATCGGCCATGGCGTTAAAATTCATTACCACAGAAGCGTTAACAAGCTGACAAAGGACAAAACTATAAGCACTAACGAAGGGGAATTTTCTGGCTTTGATACAGTGATTTGGGCAGTCGGCAGAAGTCCGATGACTAAGGATTTAGGGCTTGATAACGCTGGAATTGACCATGACAAAAGAGGTTTTATCGCAACTGATAAATATCAAACCACCAATATTGACAACATTTTTGCACTCGGCGATGCTACTGGAAGAGCGCCGCTAACCCCTGTTGCTATCGCTGCTGGCAGGCGTTTGTCCGATAGACTTTACAATAATATGCCCGAGCGCTACTTGAGTTATGAAAATATTCCGACTGTGGTTTTTACTCATCCGCCGATTGGAACTATTGGTATGACTGAGGAACAGGCGCGTAATCAATTTGAAAAAGTCAAGATTTATCATTCTGAATTTACTCCGATGGCGGACGCTTTTATGAGGCACAAAACTACCACAGCGTTGAAATTAATTTGTGTTGATTTGGATGAAAAAGTAATCGGCTGCCACATCATCGGTCACGGCGCAGACGAGATGCTGCAAGGCTTTGCGGTCGCCATTAAGATGGGTGCAACTAAGGCTGATTTTGATAATACCATAGCAATTCACCCGACCAGCTCCGAAGAATTAGTAACGATGAAGTGATTTTTTTAGTGCTAAGGAAGTGTTGAAAATCAACTTTATTTTTGCAATCTGGGTGGATGAAGTTTGCGCCATTTGTAGGGCTGAAGTGGCGGAGTGTGGAAATTCCAAAAGCCGCGTTTTAGCATTTTTGCCCGATTTTGTGATGAGAGATAGTTGTCCTGATAGGAAAATGCCATGCCCTGTTCAACCATATATCTGCCAATATTTGTGTGGCCTTTGTAAATTCTCACCAAAATCCGCCGATAATAACCAGTTCCCAGCGTCTGAATGGACAATTTTCCCGGCAGTTCTCTGAGTATTTTCTTTAAAAATTTCGTAGATAATTCTCCGCAATCATCAATTTCAAATTTAGTTTTTTTACACAACTGCCCTAACTCTGGGGTGTCAATTCCTTGGATTCGCATCTGCAAACCAACGCTGTCGCCATCAACAATATGAAGGGTTTCCTTGCTGTCCAGCATAAAATCATCAGGCATGGCAAGCACTTTTAGGGCTAAAAACGCAAATAAAATAAATAATTTCATATTGACAAAGTAGCGGTAAAATTAGCATTTTATTACAAATAATAACTCTGGCGTGCTTGCATTAGAACAAATACAATTTGACAATCAGGGCTTAGTGCCGGCAATCGCGCAGGATTTTGAGACTGGCGAAATTTTGCTACTGGCTTGGATGAACGCCGCCGCACTGACACTTACTATTGAGGGAAAATATGCGGTATATTATTCCCGTTCGCGCAAAAAGCTTTGGGCTAAGGGCGAAGAATCTGGGCATCGGCAATTAGTTAAAGAGATTTTTACCGATTGTGACGGCGATACGATTTTGCTAAAAGTTGAGCAAATCGGCGATATAGCTTGTCATACCGGCAGGCGGTCGTGTTTTTTTCAGCAATTAAAAAATGATAATTGGCAAATTATTAGTAAAATTATTAAAAATCCGGATGAGATTTACAAAAAATTATGAGTGATATTTTACAAAAATTAGAGCAAGTTTTGCAGCAGCGAAAATCTGCCAAAGCCGATGAATCCTACGCCGCATCCCTTTACGCTAAAGGCTTGGATGAGATTCTCAAGAAAATTGGCGAAGAGTCTGCTGAGGTAATTATGGCAGCAAAAGATATGCAAAAATACTCTGAAAAACACTCTGGGGAAGCCGAAGTTATCAAAGAAGTGGCTGATTTATGGTTTCATATTTTGGTATTATTACGCTTTAGCGACATTGAAATTGCTAAAATAGAGGCTGAATTATCCAAGCGTTTTGGCTTGTCTGGTTTAGAGGAAAAAGCCAATCGCGGCAAATAAAATAGGAGAAAAAATTATGATACCCGGACCATTTGAACTAATTATTATCTTAATTATCGTCTTGCTGATTTTTGGCGGCAAGCGTCTAAAAAATATCGGCAGCGACCTCGGCGGTGCTATCAAAGGCTTTAAGAAGTCTATGCAAAAAAGTGAAGGCAAAAAAGACGGCGAAGACGAGATTATTGAAGCCAAAGTTGTAAAAGACGAAAAAAGCAAATAGCAATTTATGTTTGACATTGGTTTTTGGGAATTTGCGCTAATTGGAATTATCACCCTAATTGTGGTTGGCCCAGAAAAAATGCCCGCCATTGCTAGAAAAGCCGGACATTTCATCGGCAAAGGCAAGCGTTTTATTGCCAAAATTCAAGAGGAAGTTGGCGATGAATTAGAGGCTGACAAAATCAAATCGCACCTGAATTTAGATGATAAAGACAGCAATATTGTTGAAATTTTTGACGAGACGAAAAGCGCTTTAAATGAAATTAAACAAGATATTGACAAGCCGTGAGCAGCCAAGAAATGACACTAATTCAACATTTGGTGGAGCTGAGAGACAAGCTGCTTCACAGCGTTATTGCTGTTGGGCTGGCGTTTCTGGGCATTTTTCCGTTTGCCAATGAGGTTTATGCTTTCATCGCCGCACCGATTATTAGCGTCCTGCCGGCGGATACAAATATCATTGCGATTGGAGTAATTTCACCATTTTTAACCCCGCTGAAAATGGCGCTAATTCTGGCGATTTATACCACTATGCCTTACTTGCTTTATCAGGTTTGGTCGTTTGTAGCCCCCGCCCTATATAGGCATGAGCGAAGAATGATTTTGCCGCTGGTGGTCTCATCCACGATTTTATTCTACGCCGGATTGCTGTTTTCATTCTATATTGTCTTTCCGGTAATTTTCGGATTTCTCTCAAGTATTGGCCCAAATGTGGTGGATTTCACCCCAGATATTCAATATTATTTAGACTTTGTGCTGAAAGTTTCCTTCGCTTTTGGAGTGGCTTTTGAAGTGCCGATTGCCACTATTTTGCTGGTAATGTTTGGCGTTACCACGGTTGAAACGCTGAAAAAAAATCGCTCTTATGTGATTATCACAGCTTTCGTTTTGGGAATGCTGCTCACGCCTCCGGACATAATTTCGCAAACGCTAATTGCCATTCCGATGTGGTTATTATTTGAAGCCGGACTGATTTTTGCTCCATTATTCAAAGCCAGAAAAGCCGTCAAATCAGCTGCTGAAAATCTAAATGATGAAAAAATTGACGCAGAAATGGAGGCAGAAATGGACAAAATTGATGCAGAAATGGATGAATTAGGCAAACAATAAAAACCCAAAAAATGCTAATATTTTTGCAATTAGTATTACAGAAATCCTAATCCAACAGCTCAAAAGCACTAATAACGCTTTCTGCTACATCAACAATGCGTTTATTTTTGTCCATTGCCATTTTTCGCAGAGACTGATAAGCGTCATCTTCACTAATATCCTTATGCTGCATCAGCAAGCCCTTAGCTTTTTCAACCGCCTTGCGCTCAGAAAGCTGATTACGAGTGGCGTCCAGCTCATCTTTCAGCGCCTGAAATTCCCGAAAACGAGCCATCGCCACATCAATAATCGGCTGCACCCGATTTTCCTCCAGCCCATCAATAATATAAGCATTTACCCCAGATTTAATCGCCGAACTGGTCATTTTAGAGCTTGACTTTTCGGCAAACATCACAATCGGCTTAGGCTTGATTTTGTTAATATCAGTCAGATTTGCAAACACCGCCTCATCAGGAATATCAGCATTCACAATCAGCACATCCGCATGAGTCATTTCGTTACTGTTTTGCAATTTCGCACTATTATCCATTCGGCAAATTACCTCATGCCCCTGGTCCTGCAAAGCCCGGCGTAGAATTGCCGAACGGCCAGTATTTTCATCAACCAAAATAATTTTCAGTGCTGTATTCATAATTGATTATTTTATCCTTAAAAACAAATTCGGCTAAAAAAAGTGAAAAAAAAGCAAAGCCATACGACTTTGCCTTTTAATCAAAAATGCTGATTTTTAAAACACTTGAGTAATACTAAATACTAAGTTTTTCGCATCTTTGGAGTTATTATTATTTTTTGCTACGGTGTAATCAAGGGACAAATCTACGCCGGAATAATTCGTTCCAGTGCCGATGCCATATACCTTGTAGCCGTTTTGTGTGCCATCAGCATCATCGTATTTTCCAAGTGATAAAGACAAATCAAAATCATCAATAACGCTTGCGGAGTAGCCGACTTCAACATAATTTGGCGCATTCGACAAGCCAAGATAATAAGTCAAATCTACGCCAGCATACGAGCCGCCGAAATACAACTCTTCAAAGTTTGCCGAATCTGCGCCCGGATAACGATAAGCGATAACGCCAACTGTGTAGCCAATTTCATCGACTTCACCAGAAAATGAGCCATATAAATCAACCTCAGTTGAGGCATCACCAAAATCAACTTTTGAAGCCCAAGCCCCAACTGCAAAACCACTTTCATCGGCATAATCTGCGCCGATTTGAATAGTCGGCTGGTCCAGAGTTTGAGTCTTACCACGCCAGACATAATCGCTGGTAACGGTCAGATTTGCACTGAACGGAGAAACCTCTTCAACGGCTGAAACCGCACTCAGAGAGCCACTTAAAACTAATGCTAATAATATTTTTCCTGTATTTTTCATTTCATTTCATCCTATATTAAAAAAAACTTTTTACAATTATACGCTAATTATTGCCGATTTGAGATTATTTGGTAAATTCTGGATAAGCTTCCAAACCGCACTCGGCAATATCAACCCCTTCTGACTCTTCTTCTGCGGAAACTCTAATGCCCATCAACGCTTTGATCGCTAACCACAAAGCAAATGAAGCGCCAAATACCCAAATAAAAATGGTTGCCGCGCCGGCTAATTGACCTGTTAGCGATACCTCAGAATTGGTGAGTGGCACTGCTAATAAGCCCCACAAGCCGACCACGCCATGCACTGAAATTGCCCCAACCGGATCGTCAATCTTAAACGATTTGTCTAAAATATTGATTGAAAATACCACTAAAACGCCGCCCACAGCGCCAATTAAGGTAGCCTCTAAGGCAGTTGGAGTATCCGGTCCGGCGGTAATGGCAACCAAACCGGCTAATGCGCCGTTGAGTGCCATCGTTAAATCAGCCTTGCCCCATAAAAATTTCACTAATATTAGGGCTGCAATCACACCGCCGGCTGCTGCCGCATTAGTATTCAAAAATACCATTGCCACAGCGTTTGCGCTTTCTTTGCTTGCCATTGCTAACACCGAGCCGCCGTTAAAACCAAACCAGCCCATCCACAAAATGAATGTTCCAAGCGTTGCCATCGGCATATTTGCGCCCTGAATCGGATTTGATGAGCCGTCTTTGTTGTATTTGCCACGACGAGCGCCAAGCACTAAAACACCTGCTAAAGCCGCTGCTGCGCCTGCCATATGCACAATTCCAGAGCCTGCAAAATCAGCAAAACCTAAATCAGCGAGTTTGAATAAGCCAAATACCGCCTCACCATTCCAAGTCCAAGCCCCTTCCATTGGATAAATAATTCCAGTGAAAATGACTGCAAAAGCAAAGAATGAAAATAGCTTCATCCGCTCTGCCACTGCGCCAGAGACGATTGACATCGCCGTTGCCACAAATACCACTTGGAAATAAAAGTCCGCCGCACTGGAATAAGTGTCGCCCTTACCACTGATTCCGTCCAATAAAACGCCGCCGCCATACATTAAATCATAGCCATAAATCATATACATAGTGCAAGCAATCGCAAATAAGCCAATGTTTTTGGTTAAGATTTCAGCCGTATTTTTACTTCTGACCAAGCCGGCTTCTAACATTGAAAAGCCTGCTGCCATCCACATTACCAGCGCACCCATTACTAAAAAGTAAAAAGTATCAATGGCAAATTGTAATTCTAAAATTGTATTTTCCATGATTATCTCCTTTTATAATGCGGTTGAACCGGTTTCGCCAGTTCTAATCCGCACCACTTTTTCTAAATTGTTAACAAAAATCTTGCCATCGCCAACGCTGCCTTCACCTTCAGACTTTGCGGAGGCGCTAATTGCTTCAATTACAGCATCAACTTGCTCTTTTTCCACGCC
>JAAOIF010000054.1 GCA_015163925.1 Candidatus Thioglobus sp. | reverse complement strand
GCATAAGACAATTTTTTAACCTTCTTAAACATAGTTTTATTTTTGCGAATTTTGTGCTGATAATCATAAATTTGTTTAAAGGTGTAAGCCGGCTTTTGCCCTGCTAAACTCGGGGTTTCATTGTCTTCGCTGATGCCATTATCACCATGACAAGCGCTGCATTTTTTAGCCAATTTCTTGCCTTTTTTGCCGTCACCAGAAGTGGCTAATTTATGCACTTTTTCCGTCCATACCGAATTGTAAAGGCTGAGTTTATCATCATTTACAGCGGCTGAAACGGTTGCAGCGGCAGCGATAATTACAAAAATAAATGGCATTTTAATATTCATAATAATCCTTTTAATGTTCATCGGTTTGGCTCTCATCAACAATTTTTTGATTGCTAACTTTGTAGTGTTTTTCTAAATTGACCATTTCCACATTCGGCACGGCTACCTTGCCTTTGCCGAGCAAAAAGTCTGCTAATTTTTGCGAAAAAGAACGGTAATGCAAAGTTGCTTTTATAGTTACGCTTTGGCTGTCTGGGAATAAATTCAACGCATAATTTACCTTTTTATAGCCGCGTGGTTCAATGGTATTGGTGGTGGTAAAACGCACTATTTCCCAAGGAAATTCAGTATGTTTGCCATTTTTATCCACCGCCGTAGCATTGAAAATCGTAGTGCTTTTGGGCAAATTATTAGTCTTTTCATCCAGCGTGCCGGAGCGTAATAATTCCCGGCCTTGGTCGTCAGTTGCCACTATTTCCAGCCAAACTTGGCGCACTTCGGTCAGGCTGGTTGGCAGATTATGTCCTAGACACTCCGCCGGCATGTGCGAGTTTGACTACTTCCTTCGTCACAGCAACATTATATTCAAATGATGCCGGAGTTTTCATATCTGCTTCTAACGAGCCGTCCATCATTACTGATGAAAATCCAGACTGAATTGAGCGCAAACAAACCGCCGGTTCAGAGCCGTGATCCTGATGCATTACCACCGGAATATGCGGATACATTTCAGTCGCAGCAATAATCAAATGACGCAAAAACGGCTCGCCAGCATAACTTCTCGCACCGGCTGAACCCTGCATTATAACTGGGCTATTGGTCTTATTAGCCGCAGTCATAATCGCATGAACTTGCTCCATATTATTTACATTAAATGCCGGCATACCATAATTATTTTCCGCCGCATGGTCTAACAATTCTCTCAATGAAATTAACATTTTCTTCTCCTTTTTTTTAAAATTAATAATCTTGCTCGCCGACACAAATAATCTTCATCAAATTTGTGCCGCCGGATTTATCCTCGTGCATTCCTTTTGTCAATATTACCAAATCATTATCGCTTACAACCTCTTTTTTTATCAGGGTATTTACCACATTTTTATTTATATCCAACCAGTCATTACTCTGATTTTTCTTGATAGAACAAGGGTAAACGCCACGATAAAGTGTCACTTTTCGCAAAGTAGAAATATTATCACTCATCGCATAAATCGGAATATTTGAACTCATTCTTGACATCCACATCGCCGTTTTGCCGGTTTGCGTGAGCGCTGCAATCGCCTTAACGCCCAAATGATTAGCGGCATACATCGTACTCATAGCAATGGTTTCATCAATATCAACAAATTTTTCGTCCAAGCGATGATGCGAAACTTTAGCAATTCTATCTTTTTCTGCCTCCACGCAAACCTCATCCATAGTTTTTACCGCATTTTCAGGAAAATTACCAGCCGCCGTTTCCGCCGAAAGCATTACCGCATCAGTCCCGTCCAGCACCGCATTCGCCACATCAAACACCTCAGCCCGAGTCGGAATATGATTTTCAATCATTGATTCCAACATTTGCGTAGCCGTAATTACAATTCTATCATTTGAACGAGCCAATTTAATCAGGCGTTTTTGCTGTGCCGGCAGCTGGGCATCGCCAATTTCCACGCCGAGATCGCCGCGTGCCACCATAATTCCAGCCGATTCTTGAATAATATCCAAAATAGTTTCCTCTTGCAATGACTCAGCACGCTCAATTTTTGCAATCACTTTAGCCTCACAACCAGCGGCTTTGAGCAATTTTTTGGTCTGCCGCACATCGTCCCCATTCACCGGAAATGACAACGCCACATAATCCGCTTGCGCCTTTGCTGCAATCAAAATATCCTTTTTATCCTTGTCAGTCAGGGCATTTGCCGACAAGCCGCCGCCCTTCAAATTTATGCCTTTATTGTCTGATAAAACTCCGCCTTGCAGCACTTTTGTATTGATTTTATTATTAGTAATATTAACAACTTGCAAGACAATTTTGCCGTCATCAAGCAGCAAAATATCCTCAGATTTCACTTCCTCAGGCAAGGTTTTATAAGCAATTCCGACCACATTTTGCATGCCAGAATTTTCATCCAAATCCGCATCCAAAACAAATAAATCGCCATTATTAAGTTGAATTTTTATGCCATTTTTGAATGCGGCAATGCGAATTTTTGGACCCTGCAAATCCATCAAAACGCCGATGCAAGTGTGATTTTCATCAGCCCACTCACGCACCGCTTTGACCCTTTCTAAGTGCTGCGCCTCCGAGCCATGCGAAAAATTAATCCGCACCACATTCACTCCAGCCCGCAGAATGCTTGCTAATACGCCGGGCTTATCGGTTGCAGGACCGAGTGTGGCTAAGATTTTAGTTCGTCTGGGCAAAATTTACTCCGTAGCTCGCTCTTCTAAAATTGCCACTGCCGGTAGAATTTTGCCTTCCAAAAATTCTAAGAAAGCCCCGCCGCCAGTGGAAATATAGCTGATTTTATCTTCAATGCCAAATTTATCCACCGCCGCCAAAGTATCGCCGCCGCCGGCAATTGAAAACGCTGGGCTGGCGGCAATCGCCAAGGCTAAGGTTTGAGTGCCACTGGCAAATTGCTCAAATTCAAACACGCCGACCGGACCGTTCCAAACGATTGTGCCGGCGTTTTGCATAATTTCTGCCAACTCTTTTGCGGAATTTTCGCCAATATCAAAAATCATATCATCGTCCAAAACCGCAGTTGCAGACTTGGTTTCCGCCGCCGTAGTTTCTGCAAATTCCTTGCCGCAAACCACATCAGTTGGCACTGGAATTTCACAATCTTGCATCAGTTTTTTGGCAGTCGGAATCAAGTCATTTTCACATAAAGATTTGCCGATATTATGCCCTTGGGCGGCGATAAAAGTATTAGCAATGCCGCCGCCGAGAACCAATTTATCAGCAATTTTGGATAAGGATTTTAGCACTGTGAGTTTGCTGGAAACCTTTGAGCCGCCTACGATTGCCACCAGCGGGCGTTTGGGATTATCAAGTGCCTTGCCGAGAGCTACTAATTCGCTGGAAAGCAACGGTCCGGCGCAAGCAATCGGGGCGAATTTTGCCACTCCGTGAGTTGAGGCTTGGGCGCGGTGGGCAGTGCCGAAAGCGTCCATTGCAAAAATATCACACAGGGCTGCCATTTTTTTGGACAAGGCTTCGTCATTTTCCATTTCGCCGGCGTTAAATCGCACATTTTCACACAAAACCACTTCGCCGGACTCAACGCTAACGCCGCCGAGCCAGTCTTTTTCCAGCCTTACTGGTAAATTTAACAGCTCGCTGAGGCGATTTGCCACCGGCTGTAATGAAAATTTCTCATCATATTTTCCAGCACTCGGCCTGCCCAAATGCGACATTAATAATACTTTTGCGCCTTGTTTTAGTGCTAATTTTATGGTCGGCAATGAGGCCTCAATCCGCTTGTCGCTGGTCACCAAGCCATCTTTTATCGGCACATTCAGGTCTTGGCGAATCAGCACTTTTTTATTGCTCAAATCCAACTCTGATAAATTGATAACTGCCATTTTAATCTGCAAATCTAAGCTAAAAATACAAGCAAAATCTAAGCGATATGCTCAACTAAACGCAGCATATTGCAAGTGTAGCCGTATTCGTTATCATACCAAGAAACCACTTTTACAAAAGTATCATCAAGGGCAATTCCGGCATTTGCATCAAAAATTGAAGAGGCGCTGATTCCACGAAAATCGCTGGAAACCACCATTTCATCAGTGTAAGCCAAAGTGCCTTGCATTGAGCCATTTGCCGCTGTTTTCATCGCTGCGCAGATTTCCTCGTAAGTTGCCGGCTTGTCTAATTCACAAGTCAAATCCACAACTGAAACATCAACCGATGGAATCCGCAAAGCCATTCCAGTCAGCTTGCCGTTGAGTTCTGGCAAAACCACGCCGACCGCTTTCGCCGCACCGGTGGATGAAGGAATGATATTTTCAAACACCGACCGCCCGCCGCGCCAGTCCTTAACACTTGGGCCATCAACCGTTTTCTGCGTTGCTGTTACGGCATGCACGGTGGTCATCAGGCCGCGTTTCAGACCCCAATTATCATTAATAATTTTGGCAATCGGTGCTAAACAATTAGTGGTGCAAGAGGCGGCGGAAATGATTGCCTGACCGGCATATTCAGTATGATTTACGCCAAATACAAACATCGGCGTAGCGTCTTTTGAGGGAGCGGATTGCACCACTTTTTTAGCGCCAGCGGTAATATGCGCCTGACAGGATTCCTCAGTCAAAAAGAAGCCGGTGCTATCAATTACCACATCCACATCAATAGCTCCCCAGTCCAAATCGGCGGGATTTTTCTGTGCTGAGAGGCGGATTTTTTTGCCATCAATCACAAAATTATCGCCCTCAACAGTAATTTCACTGCCAAATCGCCCATGCGCTGTGTCATATTTCAGCATATATGCCAAATAATCATTGTCTAAAAGGTCGTTAATTCCGACCACTTCCAACTCTGGAAAATCCTTAGCGATTGCCCGAAATACCATTCGCCCAATCCGCCCAAATCCATTGATACCAACTTTTATAGCCATTTTTTTACTCCCTAAATTATTAAATTAACCAATTATTTGTTTTGCAGTTTTGATAACATTCTCAACTGTAAAACCAAATTCTTTGAACAAATCGTCTGCCGGAGCGCTCTCGCCGAAGCTTTTCATACAAACCAAACCGCCGTCCAAGCCGATATATTTATACCAACAATCGCCCACGCCAGCCTCAATTGCCACTCGTTTCACGCCCGGAGTCAGCACAGAATCCTGATAGGCTCGGTCCTGTTCGTCAAAAACATCCGTGCAAGGCATTGAAACCACCCGCACTTTTTCCTCCATTGCCGCTGCCGCCTCAACCGCCAAACCGACCTCCGAGCCAGTAGCAATAAAAATAATATCAGCCGCTCCAGCGCAGTCTTTTAGCACATATCCGCCTTTTTCAATATTACTAATTTGCTCATCAGTTCTGGGCTGTGGAGTTAGATTTTGCCGTGAAAATACCAAGCCGGTCGGGGCATCAGTGCGCAAAATTGCCATCTTCCAACTCACCGCCGCCTCAATCGCATCGCAAGCCCGCCAAGAGTAAAATCCCGGAATCATCCGAATTGTTGCCATTTGCTCCACCGGCTGATGAGTCGGGCCGTCCTCGCCCAAGCCAATAGAATCGTGGGTATAAACATAAATTGTGCCAATTTTCATCAGCGCCGACATCCGCAAAGCATTCCGCATAAATTCCATAAACATAAAAAAAGTAGCGCCATAAACTTTAAATCCGCCGTGCAAAACCATGCCATTCATCATATGTGCCATGCCAAATTCGCGCACGCCCCAGGAGAGATAATTGCCCTGAGCATTGGTTTTATTGACCTTCACCGTGCCCGACCAGTTAGTAAGATTTGAGCCAGTCAAATCCGCCGAGCCGCCAAACAAGCCCGGTAGTAACGGTCCTAACACCTCAATCGCATTTTGTGAAGCCTTGCGTGAGGCAATATTTGGCATTTCACTTTGAGTTTTAGCAATGAATTTATCCATTTCAGCACTGAAATTTGCTGGCAATTTCCCAGCCATTCGGGTCTCAAATTGACAAGCTAACTCTGGGTAAGCGGCTCTGTAAGCGGCAAATTTATCATTCCAAGCGGCCTCATCTTTTGCGCCTTTTTCGGTGTGGTCCCAGCCCTTATAAATGTCTGCTGGAATTTCAAATGGGGCATAATTCCAGCCGAGCTGCTTGCGCGTTAAGGCAATTTCATCAGCCCCCAAAGGCGCGCCGTGGCAGTCATGCGAGCCGGCGAGATTCGGCGAACCAAAGCCGATTGTGGTTTTGCAACAAATCAAACTTGGCTTATCAGTAATGGATTTTGCCGCAGTAATCGCAGCATTAATTTCATCGGCATTATGCCCATCAACAGCAATCACATGCCAGTCGTAAGACTTAAATCGCCCCGCCACTCCGCGCTCCATCCAATCGCCAATATGCCCATCAATAGAAATATCATTATCGTCCCAAAAGGCTATCAGCTTGCCCAATCCGAGCGTGCCGGCGAGCGCACAGGACTCATGCGACAAGCCCTCCATCAGGCAGCCATCGCCCATAAAAACATAAGTATTATGGTCAATAATTTCATGGTCTTTTTGGTTGAATTGTGCCGCCAAAGTGCGTTCGGCAATTGCCATTCCGACTGCATTAGTAATGCCCTGACCGAGTGGCCCGGTGGTGGTTTCAATGCCGTCAGCATAGCCGTATTCCGGGTGGCCGGCGGTTTTAGAATGCAGCTGGCGGAAGCCCTTAATATCGTCAATACTCAAGGCAAAACCGCTCAAATGTAAGAGTGAATAAATCAGCATTGAACCATGCCCATTTGACAAAACGAAGCGGTCTCGGTCCGCCCATTTGTCATTTTTTGGATTGTATTTTAGGTGGTCATTCCACAGCACTTCGGCAATATCCGCCATCCCCATCGGCGCTCCCGGATGCCCTGAATTCGCCTTCTGAACCGCATCCATACTTAAAGCACGAATGGCATTTGCTAAATCTCTGCGTGATGGCATAATAAATTTTTCCTGAGACAAAACTTGCAAATTATACGCAAAAACAGTAAATTATCAAGCCACTTTTTTCAAAATCACAGCAGCATACAAATAGTAAAATTAGTAATTATGGCGTTTTAGCTTAGTCCCTGTGAGTGCGTCAACCGTGTCAAAATCAAGTTTTAAGCGTTTTGAGTGATGAATGCAAGCAGCAATTGAAAATACTCCAATTCTATTAGCAATAAAACCACT
>JAAOIF010000053.1 GCA_015163925.1 Candidatus Thioglobus sp. | reverse complement strand
AACCATTGATAAAAAAATCCAAATCCGATAAAAATAAATGAAATATTTGCCAAAATAAAACGCTTAAATGCTTGTTTATGAGTAATATTTTTGCCATTATTTTGGATGATTTTAATCCGCCAAGCCTTCATTCCTAAGGTCTGAGCGCCCCTCACCCACGACCAAGAAAAGTAAAAATAAACAGTAAAAATAATCACCACAAAAATCAGCGGATGGTTTTGTGCTTGCCGCTCAAACAGCAAAATCAGCAGCAAACCGATGATGAAAAATGCCAAAGAAAATGCCAAAAAAACATCATAAAAAATAGCCCCTAAGCGCCGAAAAAATGAGACATCGGATTTCATTTTCTCGCCGCTTGTAATAATAAATTCGGGTTAATTACCGTTTGATTTAGGTAAATTCCCCAGTGCAAATGCGGCCCGGTTGCCCGTCCGGTTTGCCCGATTGTGCCGATGGAATCGCCTTGTTTTATGCGTTGTCCGAGCTTGACTAAGTGCTTGTTGAGATGGATATAAACGCTGATTAGCCCTTGCCCGTGGTCGATAAATATCGCCTTGCCGTTGAAAAAATAGTCGCCGACTAAAATGATTTTGCCATCAGCTGGAGATTTTATTAGCGTGCCGGTGTCGCCGGCGTAATCGATGCCGGTGTGGGGCCTGCGCGCTACGCCATTAAAAAATCTTTTCAGTCCAAAAGTGCTGGTGGTAATTCCATCAACCGGTCGGATAAATGCGCCGTTTGATAGGGTTTGCGGGGAAAAAGTTTTTCTGGCATTGGTTAAAATCGGGCGCTCGGATTTTATTCTGTCGATGTGGGCTAAGTTTGGCTTGATGTATTTTTTCTTTTTGCCCTTTAATTTAATATGCTGCTCGGCGTAAGAACCCTTTGCCGGCTTGACTTTAAAGGCAAATTCACGGCTGGAAAAGTCTTGAATAGTAATGGTTTTTGTGCCGAGTTTTTCCCATAACGGAATGCCGATTAACACTTGCCAGCGCTGGTTTTTGAGCTGTTGAACATATAATGGAATTTTGTTGTAAAAGGCTTTTGGGCTGGAGTGATTGCTGGTAAAGTCAATCACAGCAACGCCTCCGGGCAGCGGCGTGTTTTTGACCAAAATGCTGGCAAGCAGCAAATTTGGCAGTAATAATAAAATCAGGCTAAGTTTTTTGAATTTTTTTAACATTTGAATAAATTTTCCCGTCACTGACCACAGTGGTAATCAAATCGCCTATTTTAACGCCATCAGCCGACTGTAAAAGCTGATTATTTTCCGAGCTGGTAATGCTGTAGCCGCGTGATAATATGCTCAGAGGCGAGAGCAAATTTAGCGCTTGGGCGTGGCTGGCGAGCTGGTTTTTTTGGCGTTGAATGTCTTGGAGAATTTCGCTTTGCAGCTGGCTTTGCAGGCGATTTAGTGTAAGATTATTTTGCCGCATCAGAGCAAAAATATTACTCTTGAGTTGCACTTTGTAATACTGATTTTGCTGCTGCTTATGCCGGATATTTGCACTCGGCGAGTTGCGTTTTAGGCGTTCAAAAAGTGTGGCAAGCCGGCTGCGGCTGAGGCGATTTTTACTACTAATTTGGCGGAGAATTTGCAAATTCAGGCTGTCTAATTTTTGTGCAAAACTGTTAATTTTATGCTTCAGATTCGGCGTGCTAAGGCTTAATTGCTTGAGTTGCTGATGATAATTTTGCAGAATTTGTTGGAATAATTGCCAGAGGTCAGAGCGGCGTTTATGCAGATTTGACAACATTTCCAGCCTGTCTGGCGTTACTAATATCGCCGCCGCACTCGGTGTTGGGGCGCTGGCATCGCTAATAAAATCGGCAATAGTAATGTCGGTTTCATGGCCGATGGCGCTGACGACAGGGGTTTTGGCGGCAAAAATCGCTCGGCTTAAAACTTCGGTATTAAACGCCCATAAATCCTCTAATGAGCCGCCGCCGCGGGCAATAATCAACACATCGCAGCGTCCGGATTGGTCTGCCGCTTGCAACGCTTGGGCGATTTTTAGCTCCGAGCCTTCGCCCTGAACCACGCTATCAAAGAGTAAAATTTTGGCAAAAGGGTAGCGTTTGTTGAGGATTTTGATGATGTCGCGAATCACCGCACCATTTTTTGAGGAAATTACGCCGATGGTTTTGACGATTTTTGGCAAGGGTTTTTTGTGAATATTATCAAATAATCCTTCATTTTTTAGCTTGGTTTTCAGCTGCTCAAATGCTAATTGTAAATCGCCAGTTCCGACTGCTTCAAGGTGCTGGACAATCAGCTGAAAGTCGCCCCGATCCTCATATAAAGTGGGGGCAGCGCGCAGCAAAATCTCCATACCATTTTCCGGATTAAATCTGATTTTGCGTTGATTTAGGCGAAAAATTACGCAGCGAATTTGCCCATTATTATCCTTCAGAGAAAAATACCAATGCCCGGAAGTCGGACGCGATAAATTAGACATTTCGCCACGCAGCCAGCAGGTCGGAATGCTGTTTTCAATGGATTTATTACACAGCGAGAGAAAATCCGAAACCGTGTAAATTTGGTCAATATTAAATTCAGTTTGCATTATTTTCTCAGCAGCACAAAAACTGCGCCAGTGCCGCCAAGCCTATCAGGGCAGGAATTAAACGCCAAAACGGCTGGGTGTTTTTTCAGAAATTGCACCACTTGAGTTTTTAAAATGCTCATAGAATTATCGCTGTGGTAGCCCTTGCCGTGAATGATTTGGATGAATTTTTGCCGCTGCTGCTGGTGTAAAAATTGCGCCATTGAGTGGCAAGCCTCAGCCAGAGTTTGGCCGTGCAAATCCAATGCCGGCGGCTGTCCGATATTGCCTTGCTGCATTTTTTTGATGAGTTTTTTATTAGTGCCAGATTTTGCATATTTGACAATTTCAGCGCCGGAAAAACTGGCTCGAGAAACATAAATAAAATCCTCAAAAAGTGGGCGATTTTTGCCATCAGCCAGTTTATTTTCGGAGTCTTTATCAATTGGAGTATTACTCTCAACCGCCTGTCTGAATAGGTTTTTGTCTTCTTCACTTAGCATACTTGCATAAAAAAAGCCCTCATTTGAAGGCTTTTATTTTAGTGATTTTTTATCCATTTACAATGCTTTAATTTGGGCATTTAAACGAGATTTTTTTCTGGCGATTTGATTTTTGTGCATCAGCCCTTTGTTAGCCGCCTGATCTAGCATTTTTTGCATTGCCACAAAGCCGCCTTGTGCTGCTTTTTTATTGCCTTCGGTCAGCGCATAAGTTACTTTTTTGACGAAAGTGCGCACTTTTGCACGAATTTGAGCGTTGTGTTTATTGCGTTTTATTGCTTGTCTGGCGCGTTTTTTAGAGCCTGCTGAGTTAGCCATAAAAATAATTCAAAAAGTAAAAACCCTCAATTATAAAGTCTTATGCGCTAAAAGTCCATAGTGTTTAGCAATTTAAGCATTTTGTTTTTATTTAGTAATAATTTCCAAGTTCTGCCGCCCTGAGATTTCCACAGCGAAACCGCCCGAATTCCCGCTAACAGCAAGGCTCTGATGTGATTTGCAGTATGCTGATTTGTAAGATAAATTTGCTCGCCGCTGACCATAATTTTGGGATTAAGTTTGCCTAAAGTGGATTTGTAAAGCCCGCCGAGCCGTGCCAATGAGTTGGAATGGCCGATTTCAAAAAAATCTTGGGTTTCAATCAGCTTAATTTCACTACTAATTTTCGCCAAAAGTCGCTTATTTTTCATCAATTTTTTCTCAAGATTTATTAGTGCCAAAGCATACAAAATAATGTTTTGAATGGACTGAGTTTTTTTCTCCAAAGTGCTTGCCACAGCGCTCAGGCCAACAGATAAATCCTTCGGAGAGGCAAAAACTTCCTCAACATTTGTGCTATGAGTTATGATGCTTTTGAGGCTGGCAGTGTTACTTTTTTTGTCGCAAGTGCCGGTGGATGCCAGCTGGTCAACCAGAGTTGTGGTTTGCAAAAGTGAGGCAAGTGCCAAGGTTTGTTGAGTTAATTTATCCATTATTTATTCTCTCTATTTTCAATAATTGCGCCGCCCAGACAGACATCTTGTTGATAAAAAACCACTGATTGCCCGGGAGTTATAGCCCTTTGCGCTTGGTCAAAAATCACTTTTAGCCCCTTGCCATTTTGCTCAATTTTGCAATTCTGCGAGGGCTGCCGATAGCGTATTTTAGCACTACAAGTCATAGGTAATGTTGGCAAATTTTCAATCCAATGGGCGCTTGAGGCAATTAAAATTTGATGATAAAGTAGTGGATTTTCGCCTTGCACGACCACTAATTCATTGCTTTTAATAAGCTTATCAGCCACAAACCACGGCTCGCCAGATTGCCCAAAACCGCCGCCAATTTCCAAGCCTCGGCGCTGCCCCATCGTGTAAAAAGCCAAGCCCTGATGGTGTTTTATGAATGCGCCATTTTCATCAATAATATTGCCCTCAGATTTAGGCAAAAAGTCTTGCAAAAACTGCGAAAAATTACGCTCGCCGATAAAGCAAATTCCAGTTGAATCTTTTTTTTCAGCGGTTACAAAACCTGCCTTTGCGGCGATTTTCCTAACTTGAGTTTTGCTCATATCGCCAAGTGGAAACAGGCTTTTCGCCAGCTGTTGCTGATTTAATAAGTGCAAAAAATAGCTCTGGTCCTTGCTCTCATCCAGCCCAGTTTTGAGCTGAAATTTGCCTTGATTTTCGGCAATTCTGGCGTAATGCCCCATGCCGATTTTGTCCGCCCCGAGCGTTAAGGCATAGTCCAAAAATACGCTAAATTTAATTTTCTGATTGCACAAAACATCAGGATTTGGGGTGCGGCCTTTTTTGTGTTCTGCCAAAAAATGAGCAAAAACATCATCCCAATAATCGCTTGAAAAGTTGATGGTGTGGAGTTTTATGCCTAATTTATCAGCAACTTTTTGAGCATCAGCCAAGTCTTGTTTTGCCGTGCAAATTCCGTTTTTGTCATCCTCTTCCCAATTTTTCATAAACAAGCCTTCCACCTCAAAGCCTTGCTCTAACAGCAATAATGCGGCAACAGAAGAATCCACTCCGCCTGAAAGTCCAATGATAATTTTTTGTTTTTTAGAATTTTTCATTACTAATTTTTCATTACTAATTTTTCATTACAAGGCAACTATTTGACCAATTCTCCGACTAAGGAATTGCCCCGAGCGCCGCTGATTTTTACCTTGACAATTTGCCCAATCAGCGCTGTATCGCCCTGAAAATGGGTATTTCGCATATTTTCAGTGCGACCAAATAATCCTAAACTTTTTTTGGCTTTATTTTCAACCAACACTTTTTGCACGCTGCCAATCATTTTTTTAGATATGATTTCAGTGGATTTATCAATGGTTTTTTGCAGTAATTTTAGCCGCTGTTTTTTGACACTCAAATCCTCAGAATCCGGATACGAAGCGGCAAGCGTGCCGGGGCGAGCGGAGTAAATAAAGCTAAAAGATTTGTCAAAACCGACCTCGTCAATTAGCTCCATAGTTTGCTCAAAATCGGCATTAGTTTCGCCCGGAAATCCAATAATAAAATCACTTGAAAGTGAAATATCTGGGCGAATTTTACGCAGTTTTTTAATCTTTGATTTATACTCCAAAGCCGTGTGGCCACGCTTCATCAGCGCTAAAATTTTGTCCGAACCGCTTTGAATCGGCAGGTGCAAATGCGAGACTAATTCCGGCACTTCGGCGTAAGTTTGAATGAGGCGCTGGGAAAATTCCACCGGGTGCGAAGTGGTGTAGCGAATGCGCTGAATGCCGCTAATCTGGGCGACTATGGCAATCAGCAACGCCAAATCCGCCGGCTCGCCGTCAGCCATCAAACCTTGATAAGCATTAACATTTTGCCCAAGCAAGTTAATCTCCCGCACCCCTTGCCCAGCAAGCGTTTCCGCCTCGGCAATCACATCAGCAAACGGGCGTGAAACCTCTTCGCCGCGGGTGTAAGGCACCACGCAAAAAGTGCAATATTTGCTGCAGCCCTCCATAATTGAGACAAACGCCGTCACCTCGCTGGTTTGCGGCTTGGGCAAGTGGTCAAATTTCTCAATTTCCGCAAAGGAAATATCAATGCTGGTTTGCTTATTTTTCACGGCATCAGTCAGCAGATTAGGCAGGCGGTGTAAGGTTTGTGGGCCAAAAATCAAATCCACAAACGGCGCTCGTTTGAGAATCGCCTCGCCTTCCTGAGACGCCACGCAGCCGCCCACTCCAATCACTAAATCGGGATTTTTATCTTTGAGTTTGCGCCAGCGACCCAGCTGATGAAACAGTTTTTCCTGCGCCTTTTCACGAATTGAACAAGTGTTAATCAGCAGCACATCAGCCTCTAAGGCATCATCAGTCGGGCTCAAATTATGCGAATATTTCAGCACATCAAGCATTTTTTGGCTGTCATATTCATTCATCTGACAGCCAAAAGTTTTGATAAAAAGTTTATTCATTTTTGTTTTTTTAAAGGCAAAACCATTAATTTTAAAGCTCAAATTTCAACGCTAATTTTAACGGTTTAAAGGCTTGATTTATTAGGAATTTTGGCTTTGTATCGGTGGGCAAGGCACGCTGCCATACGAGCAAAATACACAACAATCACCAGCTTTTGGTTTGAGAATAATGGCACAATTTTTGCATTCATAAAAATATTCACAAGCATCGGTTGGCATTGTTTCTGTGGCTTGATGATTGCATTTAGGGCAAGTTAGCACTGATTCTAAAGTGATTTTAAAATGGCTCAACTCTGAAGAAAAAACGCAAGGTCAAGCAGGTGGTTGAAGAGCGGGTTTATCTGGGGCAATTACCGCTGATGACTGAGACTGGAACCTTTGTTATCAACGGCACAGAGCGAGTTGTGGTCTCGCAGCTGCACCGCTCACCGGGGGTGATTTTTGAGCATGATAAGGGCAAAACTCACTCGTCTGGCAAGATATTATTTTCCTCCAGAATTATTCCATATCGTGGCTCGTGGCTGGATTTTGAATTTGACCATCACGAGCATTTATATGTTCGGATTGACCGCCGCCGCAAGCTTCCGGTAACAACACTTTTGCGGGCAATGGGTTTAAGTAGTGATGAAATTCTTGAGACTTTCTTTGAGAAAATTGGAGTAAAACTCAAAGCAAAATCTTGCGATGTG
>JAAOIF010000052.1:2168-7161 GCA_015163925.1 Candidatus Thioglobus sp. | reverse complement strand
GGGCAATAATCGTATAAGCAACCCAGCCTTTGGTTTTATTTCTGATGGAATTTAGCATAGTTTTAGTTACCGCAGCATTTACTCTCAAAGCTGATGTTTCGCTTTGCCAGAATTGAAAATACTTGGCTGAAAAACACATTTATTCGCTGGTTTATCAGGCATTATCGGGTGGATTTATCAGCCGCCCAGAGGCAAAATCCTGAGGATTATATTCATTTTAACGATTTTTTTACTCGTGCATTACAGCCGATTTCCTCATTTGATAAAGGCATAATTAGTCCGGTTTGCGGCTCGGTGTCTGAGTTTGGAGCGATTGAAAATGGGCAAATAATTCAGGCGAAAGGCAAAAAATTTACCTTAAAAGCATTGCTTGGAAATGAGCAAAAGTTCCAAAATTTTGCCACAATTTACCTCTCTCCCAGAGATTATCATCGCATCCACGCCCCGCTGGACGGGCGTTTGCTGCAAATGGATTACATCGGCGGCAGCCTGTTTTCTGTGAATCAAAAAACGCTAAATTCGGTGAATAATTTGTTTGCCAGAAACGAGCGGCTGGTTTGTTATTTTGATACTTTTACCATCGTTTTGGTTGGCGCTATTTTTGTTGGAAGTATGCAAACTGTTTGGGCTGAAACCGTTACTCCGCCTTACTCTAAGCGTTTTAGCGTGAATTATAGTAATGAAAATATTAGTCTTAAAAAGGGTGAAGAATTGGGCAGATTTAATATGGGTTCAACTGTTATTTTGCTGAGTAATACTCATAGTTTTGAGCTGCAAATTGGGCAAAAATTATTGATAGGGCAAGGGTTAAGCTGATTTTGTAAGCTTGACTAATTTGATAGTTTGCTTGGAAATTTGCACAATATCAATCAAAACATTATCAATTTTGAGGCTAATATCGCGTTTTGGAATGCTTTGCAAAGTCTCTAAAATCAAGCCATTCAGCGTTTTCGCCTTGCCCACCGGCAGATTAACATTGAGCAAGGCGTTAATTTCTCTGATGCTAATTCTGGGGTCAATGAGATAACTGCCGTCTTTTTGCTGGGTGACTTCGGTGATGGCTTCGTTCTGATTGGAGGTAAATTGCCCGACAATTTCTTCCAAAATATCCTCAAAAACCACCATTCCACGCACCTCTCCGTACTCATCAACCACTAATCCTAAACGCCTTTTTTGTGCCTGAAAATGCTCCAACTGGTGTGCCAGCGAAGTGCCTTCCGGAACAAAATATGGCGCTCGGACCAGCTTGAGTAAATTCTCCATACTAAAATCGCCTTTGGCATATAAATTCGCCACATCACGCATATGCAAAACGCCGGTGATGTTGTCAGGCTTGCCTTTGAAGACCAGCAGCCGAGTGTGAGCAATGCGTTCAAGCTGGGTCAAAATCTCTTTACCCTTACAAAAACAGAGGTTCAAAATGTTATAAACTCAATTAAAAACTAATCTATTGAATATGTTCGTTTTTAATTAATGATAAAAAATATCAGAATTCAAAAAAACCAATGAAACCCCTACTTCTAATCCTCTGCCTAACCCTCAGCACCCTCACTTTCGCGGGCAAAAACGATACAATTAAAAGCAGTTTGCTGCTGCTGATTGACAGCTCGGGGAGTATGAGTAATGCGATTGGGAATGGCAATCAAAATATCAAAATTGAGTCGGCGAAGCGGGCGGCGATTGAGTCGGTGGCGAAGGCGGTGGCGAATAATTTGGTTGAAGTGGCGATTTTGGCGTTTGAGGGCGGCTGCGCAAATCCGGTGCCGAGCTATGTTAATTTCACTACGGACGAGACGAAACTCACCGATTTTATCCACACTTTGCAGCCCGGTGGTGGTACTCCGATGGCGGATGCAGTGCTGTTTGCTAATAAATTTATGCAGGATAATGGCAAGCCGAATGCCTTGTCGCAAATGATTGTTTTGCTGGCTGATGGGCAAAATGATTGCGGCAATGTCAAGCAAGCGATGGCGACTTTGCAAGCCAGTGGCGCGGTTTTTCGGCATGAAACGGTGGGTTTTGGGATTGAGCCAAATTCTCAAGCCTCCAGCGATTTGCGCTATATTGCCTCAAGTTCTGGCGGCAGTTATCATCATGCAAATAGTGCCACTCAGCTGGCGGATGTGCTGATTGGAACGGTGGATACGCTGAGTGTGATTGATATGCTCGGGCAATTCAAATACCATAGTTTGGGCAAAAACAAGCCCGCCAAGCCGAAAATCAAACGCAATAAAAAACCGTCAATTAGTATGGATTTATTGGATAGGATTTAGCGGCTCTTTTCGCCGCAGTTTTCAGGTAAAATACTTTTCCCTAATGTGTTTGGTCGCAAAACATATTAAATAATCCGTGATGGATTTTTTACTTTTTGGAGCAAAAAATGAATATGAAAATTAACGCTGCCTCTCGTGAGGATCAGGGCAAAGGTGCGAGCCGCCGCCTGCGTCATCAAGAGAAAGTGCCGGCAATCGTATATGGGGCGGGCAAAACGCCGAGTGCCATTACTCTTAACGCCCACGAAATTACCCATTTATTGGAGAATGAAGAGGCTTACACTTCGGTTTTGGATTTGGTTTTGGATGATAAAACTGAGCCGGTAATTGTCAAGGATTTACAACGCCATCCGGCTAAAAATACCATAACTCATCTGGATTTATTGCGCGTGGATATGAAGCAAAGCATTGTAACTAACATTCCGCTGCACTTTATCGGCGAGGATGAAAATCAGACAATCCGCCTCGGTGCGGTGCTAAATCAGTTTATTACCAGCGTGGAAATTTCCTGTTTGCCAGCCGATTTGCCGAATGGCATTGAGGTTGATATTAGCAAGTTGGAAATGAACGAGCATATTAGTCTCACCGAGCTGATTATTCCGGCTGGGGTTACGCTAATTGCCTTGACCCATGGGGATATTGAGGCGCATGACCAAAGTGTTGTGGCAGTGCAAGAGCCGAAGAAAATGGCTGAAATTGAAGAAGATATTGTGCCTGAAACTGAGGGCGAAGATGGCGAAAGTGTTGAAGGCGAAGGCGGCGAAAGTGCTGACGGCGAAGACAAAGGCGAAGGCGAAAGCGGCGGCGACAAGGGCGATGGCGACAAGGGCGATAAAAAAGATTCAAAAGACTAATTTGAATTTGCACTTATTATGCCGCTAAAACTGCTTGTTGGGCTGGGCAATCCGGGTCAGGAATACCGCTCCCATCGGCATAATGTGGGCTTTTGGTTTTGTGATGCTTTGGCGAATTTGCACGCCGGCGAGTTCAAAACTACTGGCAAATTTTTTGGCGAAACGGCAAAAATTAGTCTTACTAATTTGAGTTTTCATCTGCTAAAACCCAATACTTATATGAATAATTCCGGGCAGTCGGTGCAAAGTTTGGTCAAATTTTACCAGCTCAAACTTGATGAGATTTTGGTAATTCATGACGATTTGGACTTATCCCCGGGCGTGGCAAAACTCAAATTCGGCGGCGGACACGGCGGACATAATGGGCTTAGGGACATCATCAAAGCCTTGAGTAGCAAGGATTTTTACCGCCTCAGACTCGGCATCGGCGCTCCGGTTGATAGGGAAAAAGTGGCTGATTTTGTGTTAAATTCGCCGAGCAAATCGGAGTTGGAATTATTACAAATCGCACTGAAAAATGCACTAAATATCATCCCAGAAATGCTGGCTGGCGAAACCGACAAAGCGATGAAAATCCTTAATACTAAAGGAAAAAATGGGCTTTAAATGCGGAATTGTAGGCTTGCCGAATGTTGGAAAATCCACACTTTTCAACGCGCTGACGCAAGCGAAAATCGAGTCGGCAAATTATCCATTTTGCACGATTGAGCCAAATATCGGCATCGTTCCAATCAACGATTCCCGCCTCACGGCGCTGGCGGATATTGTCAAACCGCAGAAAATTGTGCCGACTTCAATGGAATTTGTGGATATTGCCGGCTTGGTTGAGGGTGCATCAAAAGGCGAGGGGCTGGGCAATCAGTTCCTGACAAATATCCGCGAAACTGATGCGATTGTGCATTTGGTGCGCTGCTTTGACGATGACGATATTGTCCATGTGGCGGGCAAAATTTCCCCACTTGATGACATTGAAATTATCAATACTGAGCTGATTTTGGCGGACTTGGATTTGCTGGAAAAACTCAATCAAAAGGCGATTAAAAACACTAAGTCTGGGCAGACAGACGGCTTGCCGTTGCGAGATTTATTGGAGAAAATCCTGCCAATAGTTGAGGCTGGCAAGCCGGTGCGGAGTTTGGATTTTGACGCAGATGAAACCAAATTGCTCAAAGGCTTTCAGCTGCTGACTGCCAAGCCGGTTTTGTATGTTGCAAATGTGGGCGAGGACGGTTTTAAAAGCAATCCTCACTTGGATATTGTGGCTGATTTTGCCAAAAATGAGGGGGCGCAAATGGTGGCAATTTGTGCTGATATTGAGGCTCAAATTAGTGAATTAGCGTTGGAGGAAAAGCAAGAATTTTTATTGGAAATGGGGCAAACTAAATCCGGGCTTGAGCGGCTGATTAAATCCGGCTACGCCCTGCTGGGACTGCAAACTTACTTCACTGCCGGGGTGCAAGAGGTTCGCGCTTGGACCATTAATATTGGCGATAATGCGCCGGTTGCTGCTGGTAAAATTCATACTGATTTTGAAAAAGGTTTTATCCGCGCCGAGGTGGTGGCTTTTGCTGACTTTATCCAATATAATGGTGAAAAAGGCGCAAAAGAGGCAGGAAAATTACGAGCTGAAGGCAAGCAATATATTGTGCAAAACGGCGATGTAATTCATTTTTTGTTTAATAATTAAAGGCAAATGCAAGCTAAAAAACAAACAAAATTACTAATAATTCTTGACGGCTGGGGACATTCTGAGGCGGTTGAGGGCAACGCCATAGCCCAAGCCAACACTCCGATTTGGGACAATTTTAACGCCAAATTTCCGCATTCGCTAATTTCCACCAGCGGCAAACAAGTCGGCTTGCCCGG
>JAAOIF010000052.1:0-1910 GCA_015163925.1 Candidatus Thioglobus sp. | reverse complement strand
AAGGGTTTATTTGCATATTTTTGCCGATGGTCGGGACTGCGCTCAGAAAAGTGCGAAAAAATATATTCAAACTTTGCAAGACAAAATTACCGAGCTCGGCGTGGGCGAAATTGTTAGTGTTATTGGCAGATATTTTCCAATGGACCGTGATAATCGCTGGGCCCGAGTGCGCTGTGCGTATGAATTAATTGCTAACGGTCGGGGCAAGCACTTGGCAAAAACTGCGCTGGAGGCGATTGATATGGCTTACGAGCGTGGCGAAACTGATGAATTTATTGAGGCAACAGTAATAAATGCGCCGGTGAAAATCAAAAAAGGCGATGTGCTGATTTTTATGAATTATCGGGCTGACCGAGCGCGGCAAATTACTCAAGCCTTTGCCGATGAGACTTTTCAAGGATTTTCGCGTGGAACATTTGTGCCGACCCAATTTATTTGCCTGACCGAATACAAAAAAGACTTCAACTTATCAGCGGCTTACCCGTCCTGCAAACTTAATAATGTCTTAGGCAAATACTTATCCAACCTCGGTTTGACCCAGCTGAGAATTGCTGAAACGGAAAAATATGCGCATGTTACTTTCTTTCTAAACGGCGGAGTGGAGCGGCCTTTTAACGGCGAAGACCGAGTGCTAATTCCTTCGCCAGATGTTGCCACTTATGACTTGCAGCCGGAAATGAGTGCTTTTGAAATGACCGATGCGCTGGTGGAAAATATTATCGGCCAGAAATACGATTTGATTATTTGCAATTATGCGAATACTGATATGGTCGGCCATTCCGGCAAATTAGCGGCTGCCATTCAGGCTGTTGAAGCTGTTGATACTTGCTTGGGCGTTGTCCATCAGGCGTTGCAGAAAATTGACGGCGAAATGTTGATTGCCGCCGACCATGGTAACGCCGAGCAAATGACCAATCCAGACACCGGCGAGGTGCATACCGCCCACACCACAAACCCTGTGCCGCTGCTATTTATTAGCAACAGAAGTGCCGAAATTGCCAAGCCGCTGACCGGCGCACTATCAGACATTGCTCCAACATTATTAGTAATGATGGACATTGAACAGCCCGCCGAGATGACGGGCAAGAGCCTTTTAACCTTTAAATAACCGGAGTAATTTATGCAAAATATTAAAATTTTAATACTAACAAGCCTATTAACATTTGGCGGATTTACCACTGCCCAGACGCAAAAAACGCAAACGCATAATTGGAAAGATGCTAAAGATTTGGTGTTACAAGCCGATGATTTCGTTCGTCAAAACGGGGTGAAATCTCTGTTAAAAAATATCAATGAGGGCGGATTTACCACAGCAAATAGTTATGTTTTTATGCTTGATAGCAGCGGTTTTTTGCTGGCTCACCCCTACCGCAAAGACCTCATCGGCACTAATCGGGCGCTGAAAGCAAACTATATAATTAGAATGATTTCCATAGTCGGCAAGTACTCAAGCGGCTGGATTGATTATTCTTTTACCGACCCGAAAACCGACAAAACCACCCCAAAACTCAGCTTCGTAAAACGCATTTCACCAAGCGTTTTCATCGGCGCTGGAGTTTATTAAAAAAGGAAAAATTATGAAACAAGCCAACTTTATTGCTCCATCTATTTTAGCCGCTGACTTTGCTCGCTTAGGCGAAGAGGTTGATAATGTCTTGCGCGCCGGCGCTGATATTGTGCATTTTGATGTGATGGATAATCACTATGTGCCGAACCTCACCATCGGTCCGTTAGTGTGTGAAGCCCTACGAAATCACGGCGTTACCGCTCCGATTGATGTGCATTTAATGGTCAAGCCGGTGGATCGAATCATCCCCGATTTCATTAGTGCCGGCGCTGCTCGGTTTTTTGTCCGTATGGAATTGACACGGCGGAGATTTCTATGGCAGCCCGGGAAGTGATGGATTCGG
>JAAOIF010000051.1 GCA_015163925.1 Candidatus Thioglobus sp. | reverse complement strand
AACTGCGAAATTGCTGAATGGGCAAGAGGCTGAAGTGGCGGTGTATCCGAAGCAAATTGCCTTTAATGTGATTCCGCATATTGATGTTTTTCAGGACAACGGCTACACCAAGGAAGAGATGGTACGCATTGGCAAAACTCCATTTGCTGGTATTTTGCCTAATAATTATTGCAATTCTGACCTCGGCAGTAGTAATAATTTATCGGCGAATTGCAAAAAAATGAAAGTAGCAATTTTGATTCTGGCGCATAATCAGCCTCAGCATTTGGCTAAATTAGTTGAGTATTTAAGCTGTGATTGGACGCAGATTTTTATTCATATTGACAAAAAAGTTGATATTACTAATTTTCAAAAATTGACTAATAAAAACCAGCCGATTTTTCTTAATTCTGAGCAAAGAATTCGGGTGAATTGGGGCGGTTTTAGTGTGATTCAAGCCACTCTTAATCTGTTAAATGTGGCTTTGAACGCAGATAATTTTGATAGATTTTGCTTGCTAAGTGGCGCTGATTTTCCAATTAAAAGTCTGGATAAAATCAAGGCAAGTTTTGATTCTGACGATGAATTTATCCAGATTGGCTGGCAGCTGGATGCCGCTCACAACGCTTATAAATCTGTGAAATATTATCATTTTATGGATAGCCGCTTTGGCAAAATTACCAATCGGTTGCCGAAAATTCCCAGAAAAATATACGCTAAAATTACTCTCTACAAGGGCGCACAGTGGTGGTCGCTGACGCAAAATTGTGTAAATTATATTATTGAATTTTTGCAAAATAATGACGATTATATTGCTTTTCACAAGTTCAGCAAATGCTCAGATGAAATATTTTTTAATTCAATAATTCAGTCATCGCCCTTTGTTTTAAAGGCTCAAAGCGATTACCATTATGCTGATTGGAATACAAAAGGTGTGAGTTTGCCAAAAATTTTAGACAGCAGCGATTTTGATATTTTGCGAAATTCTGACAAGCTATTTGCCCGTAAATTTGATGAATTTGCTTCCAAAGATTTGTTGCAAAAGATTACAAAAGTTATTGGTAATGCCAGCAGCTGAACTCGTTTCTGGGTCTCATCTAACAAGCACGGTCTCAAAAACTCCCTGTCACCCTGAACAAAACCTGTCACCCTGAACTTGATTCAGGGTCTCATCCAGCAAGCACGGTCTGTTTTTATAATATGAGATTCTGAATCAAGTTCAGAATGACAAACCCTTACTGTCACCCTGAACAAAACCTGTCACCCTGAACTTGATTCAGGGTCTCATCTAACAAGCACAGTCTGCATTCCCACGCACAGCGTGGGAACGAGTGGAGGCGGGGGGTCTAATTTTCCAGTATTAATCCTTAGCCGGAGTGAAAACCATTTGCCTATCGTCTAAACTGACTGAAGCGACTTGGATTTTGATGCTGTCGCCGAGTTGGAAAACCTTGCCGCTGCGTTCGCCTTTGAGGCGGTGGTGGATGTCGTCAAAAATGTAGTAATCGTCTTTCATATCGCGCACGGCAATCATTCCTTCGACGAATACATCGGTCAGTTCAATGAAAATTCCGAAGCCTGCCACGCCGGAAATCACGCCGTTAAAGGTGTCGCCGACTTTATCGCGCATATATTCGCATTTCAGCCACTGCTCCACATCGCGGGAGGCATCGTCAGCGCGGCGTTCTGTTACTGATAAATGCACGCCGGTTTCCACCATTTTTTTGCTTGGTTTTCTCTTATTTTTGTTCAAAACTCGCCCGATTGCCCGATGAACTAATAAATCCGGATAACGCCGAATCGGCGAGGTAAAGTGGGTGTAATCCTCAAATGCCAGACCAAAATGCCCCTCGTTAGCGGGAGTGTAAACCGCTTGCTTCATCGTCCGCAAGACCACTGTTTTAATGATATTTTCATCATCTCTGCCCTTGGCGTCTTGCAAAACTTTGGCGAAATGTTTGGATTCTGGCTGCGCTCCGCCATCAAGTTTTAAGCCGACTGCGGTTAAAAATTGGCGAGTGGTTTCAACTTTTTCTGCCGTAGGTTTCGGGTGAATGCGGTAGAGAAAATCCTCTTCATTCTGGGCTAAAAACTTAGCTGTGGCTTGGTTTGCCATCAACATACATTCTTCAATTAGCTTGTGGGCATCGTTGCGCTGGCTGGCGATAATATTGTCAATTTTGCCGTTATCGTTAAATAAAATCTGCGATTCAATTCGGTCAAAATCCATTACTCCACGCTTGATTCTGGCGGCTTTTAGGGCTTTGTATAAGTCATATAAATCGTGCAAATTATCCATAACGGAGCTGTATTTTTGGATTAATTCCTTATCATTTTCTTCCAAGATTTTGCCAACTTTTGTGTAAGTCAGGCGCGCATGCGAAAACATCACCGCCGGGTAAAATTTGTAATCCAGCAAGTTGCCCTGAGCGTCAATATTCATCTCACAAGTCATACACAAACGCTCCACATCAGGGTTTATAGAGCATAACCCGTTTGACAATTCCTCCGGCAACATCGGCACAACTCGGCGTGGAAAATACACTGAATTTCCACGCTCAAACGCATCTTTGTCCAGCTCTGAGCCCTCTTTGACATAGTGCGAAACATCGGCAATAGCGACTAATAATTTCCAGCCGTTAGCGGTAGTGGAGGCAAAAACTGCATCATCAAAATCACGAGAATCCTCGCCGTCAATCGTTACTAATTTTATTTTGGTAATATCAGTCCGCCCCTCTTTGTCAGCGGTGGTAACGGTTTGCGGCAGCTCGGCAGTCTCCGCTAATGCCTCGTTTGAAAAATCCACCGGAATTCCGTTACGATAAAGTGCCGCCTCAGTTTCCACGCCCTCGTCCATATAATTGCCGAGAATCTGAATAATTTTGCCCTGCGCCAGAGTGTGCAAAGTGGGAGATTTAGTGATTTCCACCACCACAATTTGCTCATTAGTGTTGTCAGAATTAGTGCTGGGAATGCTAATATTATGCTTAATTCGCTTGTCATCAACCACCACAAAAGCACCAGTTTGCTCAAGGTGCAAGCGCCCTACCAGAGTTTTGACGCTCTCAAGAACCTTAACAATTTGGGCATCGCCGCGCTGATTTAGCAGGCGGACTTTGACTTTATCGCCGTGAAAAACCAATTTCATCTGCTGCGCTGAGAGGCGTAAATCCTTGCCGCCTTCGTCCAATGCAACAAATCCAAAGCCTTTCGGATTAGCAATTACCGTGCCGCTTGAAACTCCGGTTTTGCCGCTGAAAACACTGAAAATTCCTTCACGATTACAGCTCAGTTGTTGGTCCCGAACCATTGCTTTAAGCCTATGGGTTAAGGGTTTTTTCTGTTTTGAGTCAATTTCTAATAAATCATATAATTCAAATTTGCTCAAAGGCTTTTTCTGCACAAATTTCAGAATATATTCTCTTGAAGGAATAGGATTTTGGTATTTTTCTGACTCTCTTTTATGATGGGGATCTGGCATAATTACTCGCTAAATGGATGGTTAAGGATTAAAGTTTCGTCGCGTTCTGGCCCAGTTGACAAAATATCAACTGGCAGATTGGACAATTCTTCGATTTTTTGGATATAGTTTTTCGCCGGAATTGGCAATGAATCAAAATTAGTAATGCCAACGGTTGAGGCTTGCCAGCCCGGCATTTCTATGTAAATCGGCTGGGCGGCGGCGTAGCCTTTTGCATCAAACGGCGGCTCGGTAATTTGCTTGGAATTTAGCTCATAAG
This sequence comes from Candidatus Thioglobus sp., assembly GCA_015163925.1. Lineage (GTDB taxonomy): Bacteria > Pseudomonadota > Gammaproteobacteria > PS1 > Pseudothioglobaceae > JAAOIF01. The sequence continues at coordinate 3,491 of JAAOIF010000051.1, read as the reverse complement.
CCACGCAAATTTTGATGGTTTTCAGTCCGTCTAAAACATCTAATTTAGTCAAACAAATTCCGCTGACAGCATTGATTTTAAAGGAACGCCGCAGTGTTACAAAATCTAACCAGCCGCATCGCCGCTGCCGCCCGGTGGTTGCTCCGAACTCTTGCCCGACTGTGCCTAATTCTTTGCCGATTTCATCGCCTGAATCGCTTGCCACATCGTATTTTAGCTCAGTTGGAAACGGGCCGCCGCCGACTCTGGTGGTGTAGGCTTTGACGATTCCAAGCACATAATCAATATCGGTTACCCCCACGCCAGAGCCAGTCACAGCGCCGCCTGAGGTGGTATTTGACGAGGTCACAAACGGGTAAGTGCCTTGGTCAATATCCAGCAAAGCCCCCTGCGCCCCCTCAAACAAAATATTTTCATTATTGCTAATATGCTGATGAATTTGCTGGGTAATATCAGTTATCATCGGCTTTACAATTTCCGCCTGCTCAAGCGTTGTAGCAAGGGTTTGCTGGTAATTTATGGGCTTGGTTTTGTAGTAATTTTCAAGGGCAAAATTATGATATTCCATCACCTCAAAAAGCTTCTCAGCAAAGGTTTTTTCATCCAATAAATCGCCAATTCGCAAGCCGCGCCGAGCTATTTTATCTTCATACGCCGGACCAATTCCATTGCCAGTTGTGCCGATTGCAGCCTTGCCACGGCGGGCTTCCCGAGCATTATCAAGGGCAATATGATAAGGCATAATCAAGGGGCAAGCCGGTGAAATCCGCAGCCGCCCAGCAGTATTAACGCCAGCCGCTTTCAGCTCGCCCAATTCCTTGAGCAAAGCCGCCATCGACAAAACCACGCCATGCCCAATTAAACATTGAACTTTCTCACGCAAAATTCCCGATGGAATCAGGTGCAAAACGGTTTTTTTGCCAGCAATCACCAAAGTGTGCCCGGCGTTGTGTCCGCCCTGAAAACGCACCACGCTAACGACTTTATCGGTGATTAAATCCACCACTTTGCCCTTGCCCTCGTCGCCCCATTGAGTGCCGATGATAACTACATTTTTTGCCATATTAACCCTTGCTCTCAGCCGTTTGCGCTAAAAATTTCAAATCAAATGAAAAGCCCGTTGCCGGACGAATTCTGCCAAAAGATTCGCTCAAAGTGTTGTAACGCCCGCCTTGCGCTAAGGCTTTTGAGTAATTTTGATTATAGGCGCAAAACACCACGCCGGTATGATATTCGTAGGCTTTGAGCTCGCCTAAATCAATTATAATTTCGGTGTTTTCTGCGGCTAATTGCTGATAAATTTTGTCCAAATCTGCAATCGCCGCCAGCACTTCTGGAAAATCTTTGAACAAATCTGCTGCTTTTTTTAACACTTCAAAACCGCCTTCTAATTGCATTAGTGCTGAAAATTTTTCCGCATTTGCCAAATTATTATTGCTTAAAAATAACGCTAAATCTGGGCTGGAACGCCTCACAAAAATCTGACGCAGATTTGCAGATTTTTCACTTGACAAATCCTCATACGCCAGCAGGGAATTGAAAATTGCCACATTGCCCAAACTCAATACTACCGGCTGAATTTGTAATAATTTCAAGCTTTCAAGTAGTAATTTTATCACTTCCACATCGGCGGAAATATCAGCGCTGCCGTATAATTCTGCGCCGGCCTGAATCGGCGAGCGGGAGGCGTAAAAATCATCCGCCTGAGTTTGCAAAATCGCATCCACATAGCAATATTTTTCCACTCCATCACTGCCGCTTTTAGCGTCAATTCTGGCAATTTGCGGAGTAATATCGGCATGAATTCCAAGCATTTTGCCACTGGCTGGATCTAAGAATTTGAAGGTTTTTTCATCAACAGAATCCTGCGTTAGCAATAACGATTTGACATATTCAACCAGCGGCACAACCACCAAACCAAAGCCTTTAGAGCCATATAAATCCAGCAATTTCCGCCGCAGCGATTCAAACGCTAACGCCGCCTCAGCGGTCATTTCATCAATTCCATCAGGCAATTGCCACGCACTCATAATACTGAAAACATTATTTCACGCTGGGGTTGAAATGGCGAAAAAACTCAGTTTTTGGATTTAATACTAATATGTCACTTTTGTTGGAAAATGATTTTTTGTAAGATTCTAATGAGCGGTGAAATGAGTAAAAATCGGCGTTTTTGGTATAAGCTTTGGCGTAATTACTGGCTGATAAGGCATCGCCCTCGCCGCGAATTTTCTCACTATCTCTATAGGCGTTTGCCAAAATAATAGTGCGCTGTTTGTCGGCTGCAGCCTTGATTACTTCAGCCTCTTGCGACCCCTCAGACCTCAATTCCTTAGCAACTCGTTGGCGCTCAGACTCCATCCGCCGATACACCGAATTGCTAACTTTTTGCACCAAATCAATCCGTTTTATCCGCACATCAACAATTTTAATGCCAAATTCTGCCACATCCTCGGCGGCAAGTTTGGCAATACTGCTCATAATTTGCGACCGCTCGCCGGAGACGACTTCAACAATTGTGCGTTTTGAAAACTCACTTTTCAGCCCAGCTTTGATGATTTGCTCCAGCCGCTCATTGGTCAAAGCGTAGCTGCCGCCGGTTGATTTGTAAAATTGCTCGGCATCAACAATTCGCCATTTGACATACGAATCGACATTTACATTTTTCTTTTCACCGGTCAAAAACCGCTCCGCAGGGGCATCGAGGGTTTGAATGCGTTTGTCAAATTTCACCACATTATTCACAAATGGAGTTTTAAATTTCAGCCCCGGCGTGGTTTCAACAGTTACGATTTCGCCTAAGCGCAATTTGATTGCTACTTGCCGCTCGTCAACTGTGTAAAGCGATGAGCTGATTAACAAAAATAAAACGGCAACAACGGCTATGAATATTTTTTGCATTATCTGACCTCCCGATTACGGAAAACATTTCTAACATTATTGCCCTGATTGGGCTGATTTGCTTGCTTTTCTGGAATAATTTCTTGAGTGTTAATTTTGCTTTTTTCAATCAATTTATCAAGCGGCAAATACAGCAAACTATTAGCACCAGAATCCACCACAACCTTGCTGGTATTGGCTAAAACGGCTTCCATAGTTTCTCGGTAAAGGCGCTCTTTTGTAACTTTTGGAGCTTTTTCATACTCAGTTAAAAGCTGGGAAAAACGCGCTGATTCGCCCTCAGATTTGGAAACTATTTGCGACTTATAAGCCTTAGATTCCTCCAACACCCGAGCTGCTTTTCCACGCGCTTTCGGCAAAATATCATTCGCATAAGTTTGTGCCTCATTTATCAAACGCTGCTTATCCTCACGGGCCTTCACCGCATCGTCAAATGCAGCTTGGACTTGCTCTGGCGGCTGGGCATCTTCCTTGCAGCACATTTCCCAGCGAATCTGCGACCAAAATTACATCAATTCCGCAGCCGTCAAATAACTTGGAAAACGAGGAATCGTAAGCCGTCAGACAGGCGATTTTTTCACCAGTTTGCT
>JAAOIF010000050.1 GCA_015163925.1 Candidatus Thioglobus sp. | reverse complement strand
ATATGGCGAGTTTTCAGAAATTATGCAGCGAGCAAGCCCTTGATTTTAATGAGTTTTTCGGGGAAAATTCAGAAACAGAACTGTATCATTTTATCGGTAAAGACATCGTTTATTTTCATTCATTATTTTGGCCAGCAATGCTGATGGGGGCAAATTATCGGACTCCAACGGCGATTTTTGCGCATGGATTTTTGAGTGTTAATGGGCAGAAAATGAGCAAATCTCGTGGCACTTTCATTCAGGCTAAAACCTATTTAGAAAGCCTAAATCCGGAATATTTGCGTTATTATTATGCTTATAAATTGTCCGCTAAAATTGATGATATTGACCTTAATTTTGAGGATTTTAAGCAAAGAGTTAATTCTGATTTGGTCGGAAAAGTGATAAATATTGCCTCTCGTTCGGCAGGTTTTATTGTTAAAAAATTCGGTAAAACCCTTTCAGCGTATGCGATTGAGCCGGAATTATATAATCAATTTGTGGCGGCTGGGGACGAGATTTCCAAGCTGTATGAGGCGCGGCAATTTAGTGCGGCGATGCGTGAAATTATGAAACTTGCCGATAAAGCCAACCAATATATTGACGAAAATAAGCCTTGGCAGTTGGTGAAAGAGCCGGCAAACGCTGCCACAGTGCATAATATTACTTCTCTGGCAATTAATTTATTTCGGGTGCTGATGACTTATCTCAAGCCGGTTTTGCCGGTGATGAGCGGCGAGGTGGAGGCGTTTTTGAACTCAGAATTAAGCTGGAAAACCCTCAAACACCCGCTCACAAAACATCAGATAAATGCCTTCAAACCGCTGATGTTACGCATTGAAGACGCACAAATTGAGGCAGTTATTGAGGCCTCAAAACAAACACTTGAAAAGCCTTTGTAAAAACAGACTGTGCCTGTTAGATGAGACCCCCACTCGTTCCCACGCTGTGACACGAGCCTTGCCCGTAGAGGAATTTTTATTGCTTGGGAGGCAAGGCTTTTTTCTGTGCAGGTGGTTTTGGATGATTTTCGGCTAAAGGGATTTTATGTTTATTTGGTGAGATTTTTCTTACATAAAGCCTTGCCTCTACCGCCACACTGTCATTCTGAACAAGATTTAAGAATCTCATGCTGTAAGTGGAGCCTTAAATCAAGTTCGGGGCGACAGTAATGGTTTGTAATTCTAAATCAGATTTAACAATCTGTTTTTGCAGTAGTAACGGGATTTTCATACAGGTAGCGGATGATTGAATCAGGGGTCAGGGCGGATAAATTGGCTGAAAATTGCTCAAAATTTGGGCGTTTGTTTTTGCAATTTAGCTCAAATAAAATCTTGCGAATCTGGGTGGATGAGGCTTCTACCAAAGGGGTTTTGGCAAAATAAACTTTTGATTCAGAGTGCAAATCAGCCCCTTTTCTGGGCAAAACTACTAATTGTGCAAATTGGCTTAATTGCTGATAATTTTTCCAAGTGTCAAGTGCTGCAAAACTATCGCCGCCGATAATGAAAAATATTTTTTTGTTGGGGTATTTTTGCTTGATTTGCCGGAGAGTGTCGATGCTGTAAGAGGGCGTGGAACTGTTGATTTCACGGCGGTCAAGGCTCAAATCAGCAAACTCATTTAGTGCCAAATTTAGCATTTCAAGGCGTTGTTTGTCGGAGAAAAAAAGCGAGCTTTTATGCACCGGATTGCATGGCATTAAAAATAATTTATCCAAGCCCAATTCCTGCTTAATCGCCCGTGCAGTAAGCAAATGCCCATAATGCACCGGGTCAAATGAGCCGCCGAAAAAACCAATCATAACGCCAACATTTCGTTAAGGGAATTTTTGCTCACAGCGCCAGTCGGATAAGGGTAAATTCCACCCCTCATACCCTCCACATAGCGTGAAAAATCAGCCTCAGAGTCAATTAACAAAAACGCATTTCCACGCTTTTGCTCGCCCATAGTGGTTTCAATTTTAATGCCATAATCGTGTCCGCAATGCAATTTTATGCTGTCGTCAAGCGTTTTTAGAGTTTGCATTGAGGCGAATAATTTGCCGATATTTCCGCCAGCAAGCGAGCAATGCCCCGCCCCATATACAAATAAAGTGTCGCCAGCGATTAAGCGATTTTCCAATAAATAACAAGTTCCGCCGGCGCTATGCCCGGGAGTGCTGATAATTTTTGCCGGAGTTTTGCCGATAAAAATCGTCTCATCGTGCCGGACGGCGTTATCTGGCAGGCTGTCAATTTGCAAATAAGGCAGTTCAAAAACGCCAACCGTTACCTTTGCGCCAGTTTTTTTCACCAATTCATCCACCGCATTAGTATGGTCAAAATGCCAATGGGTAAGCCAAATATCGCTTAAAGTATAGCCTTTTTCAGCAATCCTTTGGAGAAATAAATCAGCCTCCCAAGCTGGGTCAATCAGCGCACAAGTCTTGCTATCGTGGTCAAAAATAAAATGAATAGAATTCTCCAAAGCCCCTATGTGGTATAGGATTTCTAAGGTGTAAGTTTTTTCAATATAAATTTTTTCAAGCATAATAATCTCCGCCAACAATCCAACATTTTACCAAACTGGTCTTGACTAATGAATCTTAGCGACTATAATTTGCACCTTTTGCTAACGCTGATTTTTAGCGGTAATATTTGGGGTAGTATTGGGGCTATAGCTCAGCTGGGAGAGCGCTACACTGGCAGTGTAGAGGTCAGCGGTTCGATCCCGCTTAGCTCCACCAAACAAGCAAAAAAGTAATTTTATACCCATTTATGTCGCCTTCGTCTATCGGTTAGGACCCCAGGTTTTCATCCTGGTAAGAGGAGTTCGATTCTCCTAGGCGATGCCAAATTATCGTTGTTATCAAAGCATTTTCAGCTATCAAACGGCATTAAAAAAAACCAGCAAAAATTACAATTTTCCACCAACATTTTTCATTAAAATATCCCTTGTCCCGTTCGTCTAGTTGGCCCAGGACTCCAGGATTTCATTCTGGCAACAGGAGTTCAAATCTCTTACGGGACGCCGAATTTTACTAAAAAAATATGCAAAAACTAAATATTATTATTCCAAATAGGTTGATAGGACAGCGGATTGACAGCGCTATGGCGCAGATGTTGCCGGATTATTCGCGTTCTAAAATCAGCGGCTGGGTGCGGTCTGGCGCGGCGTTGATTGGAAATAAAACCTTCAAACCTAAGGAAAAAGTGCTGGGCGCAGAGGTTGTGAAAATTAGCATTAAGGCAGAAAAATCCACCGCTTGGCTGGCTGAAAATATTGCTTTGGATGTGGTTTTTTCCGATGAGGATATTATCATAATTAACAAGCCGGCTGGGCTGGTAACGCACCCCGGAGCTGGTAATTGGACTGGAACTTTGGCGAATGCTTTGCTGAATTTTGATACGAATTTGGCTAATCTGGACCGCGCTGGAATTGTGCATCGGCTGGATAAAAATACTTCCGGATTACTGGTGATTGCCCGCAGCGAGTTGGCGCAGAAAAAATTAGTGGAACAGTTGCAAACTCACAGCATCACTCGTGAATATTCTGCCATTGTGTACGGGCATATGATTTCCGGCGGCACGGTTGATTTGCCGATTGGGCGTGACCAAAAAGACCGCATCAAGCAAGCGGTAATTGACTCTGGAAAGCCCGCCACCACTCACTATCGGGTGATTCAGCGGTTTGCAAATCATACTTATATTAAGGTGATTTTGGAGACTGGCCGCACCCATCAAATCCGCGTGCATCTGAGCCATATCAGGTATCCGCTGGTTGCTGACGGGCTGTATGGCGGCAAAATTCGCTTCCCTAAAAAGGCGGCTGATGAGCTAAAACAGGCGTTGAAAAGCTTCAATCGGCAAGCTTTGCATGCTAAAAAATTAACTCTAAAACATCCAATTTCAGGCGTGGAAATGTCTTGGAAAGCCCCGCTGCCACAGGATATGGCAGATTTGCTCCAAGTGTTGGCAGAATTTGATGCTGCCTAAAAATGTCAAATTCATTTCCACTCGGCGCTACTTGGCTGGCGGGGCGAGTGCTGGCGGCTTTGCGAATTTTAATCTATCCACCAACACCGGCGATAATCCGGCGGCGGTTGAGCAAAATCGGGCGTTACTACTGAAACATTACAACCTGCCGAATCCGCCGAAATGGCTGCTGCAAACGCATTCTAATATTTGCTTGGATGCCAGCTCGGATGATTGTCAGGCTGACGCCAGCATTACTAATAAATCCGGCGTGGTTTGCTCAATTTTGACGGCGGATTGCTTGCCGATTTTTGCTGCTAATAAGTCTGGAACTCAGGTGGGAGTGGCACATGCGGGCTGGCAAGGAATTGTAAATGGAGTAATTGAAGAATTTATTAGTAAGTTTTCAGCGGCTGATTTGCAAGTGCATTTTGGTCCGGCGATTTCGCCAAAAGCCTTTGAAGTCGGCGAGGATTTGCAGCAAAAATTCATCCAAAAAGACTCAAAATTACAAGCAGCCTTCACTCCAAAATATACTCCAAAATCCACTCCAAAATCCGGCAAATTCCAATTAGATATTTACCAAGCGGCGAGGATAATTTTGAATGATTTAGGAGTGAAATCCATTAGCGGCGGCGGCGAATGCACTTTTTGCCAAGCGGATGAATATTTTTCCTATCGCCGAGACGGTGAAAAATCAGGCAGAATGGCACATCTCATCTGGATTTCGTAATTTCTACGGGCAAGGCTCGTGTCACTCAAGGCTTGTGCCATTTGGGCTGAAATCCAACTCTTTGCTGGACTCATTTAATTGATAATAATGTAAGCCTTTTTGCTTTCGCTGCTTTTGCTGAATCACGCAGCCGACCACCTGAAACTCGCCAGCCAGCTCAATATCATCATATTTTGTATTCAAGCAAATGAGGAATTTCCGCCCGCCGCGCTCCAAATATTGGCGAAAATATAGCTCATTTTCATAGCGAATTATGGCGTAAGCGTGGTTGTGAATTTGCATTCCGGGGTCAATAATTATAATGCAATTTTCGCTAAATTCCGGCTCCATATAATCGCCCAAATTTTGCAGGGCAAATGGCTCAGAATTACTGGAGCAGCTGCTTTGAAAGAGTTCTTGCGGAGTGTCTAAGTCTGGCATTTTTTGCAATAAAAAGTGGATCTTTGGTTTTGAATAATGCGAATTATTTTACCATTACAAATGCTACAAGGCTGATTTTCGCGCCCATAAACTTGCAAAGTCTGGGCAAAATATCCCGGCGTGCCGTCCACTTGAGTGAAGTCTTGCAAGGTCGTGCCGCCAGCTTTAATAGCATTTGTGAGGATTTTTTTAATACTTTGCGTAAGGTTTTGATAGCGTTTTTTGGAAATACTACCGGCTGGGCGATTTGGAGCAATCCCTTGTGCGAACAGGCTTTCGCAAGCATAAATATTTCCTACGCCGACTACAATTTTGCTATTCATTATAAAAGTTTTGATGTTTTGCTGCTTACGCCGAGATTTTTCATATAAATATGTATTATTAAAATCCGCACTCAGCGGCTCAACTCCAAGCCCATCTAACAGCGGATGCGAGCCGTTTTTGCTAAATAAAACTGCTCCAAAACGCCTTGGGTCATTTAGCCTCATCGCCGTTTTATTACTAAAAATCAGCTCAAAATGGTCGTGTTTTTTCAGCGGACTATTAGCTTCAGCCACCAAAATTGAGCCACTCATTCCCAAATGAATTATCAAAGTGCCGGCTGAAAACTCAATCAATAAATATTTTCCCCGCCGACTAAGCTTTTTAACCCTTTGCCCAGCCAGCGTTTTCGGCAAATGAGTAGGAATTTCCCAGCGTAGATTTCGCCTATGCAAATTCACACAAGCCACGACCTGATTGCAAATCAGCGGCACAAGTCCGAGTTTTGTAGTTTCCACTTCCGGCAATTCTGGCATATTTTTGGCTTGATTAAAAGAAATCCATTTTCGTAAAAAATACATTATAATAAATAATTTTATAAAATAGGGGTAGGAAAATGAACTTTATCAATTCAGTTAAAGGCAAAATCTTAATCGGCTTTATTCTCGCTGTAATCGTGGTTATCGCCACTAAAATGCAAAATCATTATGCGCTAACGGTCTGGCTACATGTGCTGGCTGGAATCGTTTGGATTGGTTTATTGTATTATTTTAATTTCGTGCAAACTCCGGCGATGGGCGCTATTTTGGCGGATAAGGAATCCCCGGCGGTCATCGGCAAATACATTGCCCCAAGTGCCTTGCTGTGGTTTCGGATGGCGGCGGCGACCACTTGGATTTTAGGGCTAATATTACTTGCTACTTGGCAAAAAAACGGCTTTGATTTTTGGGCAATTATTGACGCATTTACCTTTGCATCAGGCTATTTGATTATCGGCATCGGCGCTTGGATGGGAACAATTATGGCATTTAATGTTTGGTTTATCATCTGGCCAAATCAGCAGAAAATCTTAGGCATAAAGTCCGCCAGCGCTGATGAAATCGCCTCCGCCAAGAAATCCGCCGCCCTCGCCTCCAGCATCAATGTAATTCTCTCAGTACCGATGCTGCTTACTATGATTGCTTGGCATTAAGGTAATTGTTAATTTTTAATTATTAAGGATTAAAAAAATGACTCAATCAGAATCCATAAAAATGGATGCAGAAATAGCACAAATTATTGCTAATACTTTAAAACTTGGCGCTGAAACTGCAAAACTTAACAAAGAAACCTTTTGGTATCCTTTGGCTTTGGCAACAGGTTTGGTTATTGCTGTTGGGGCGGTTGTGAAGTTTTTGTTATAAGTTTTAGTATTTATTATTGAGAATGGAAAATGACAACTATAATTTTAATCATAGCGGTAGGGATAATTCTTATCGGCATTAGTATTTATTCGCAAAAACATTCGAAATAGGATTAATTATGAGCCAAATGGTAACTGAATTTTACGATGCTTTCATCTCGGCAGGGGCAGATGAGCAAAAATCCAAAAAAGCCGCAGAAGTAATTGCCGAAAAAGACAAAGAATTAGCAACCAAAGGCGATATATATGCAGTTAAGGAAGATGTTAATGGGCATATTAAAAGCTTAAAAGAATTTATGTATCTTGGATTTGGCTTGTTGGGCGCCGGTATTCTTTATTTGGCAAATTTAATTTACACAGTTATGTGGACATTGCCAGCGCCGAGAGTTAAAATTATATCGTCATTTTGCACCACATTCGGCAGCACTTTTATCACCTCAGCAGTATTTTTTACCACCACCGGTTTCAGCTCCGAACGTTGGCGAA
>JAAOIF010000004.1 GCA_015163925.1 Candidatus Thioglobus sp. | reverse complement strand
AGGCTTGGTGGCAATGGGAGTAAAACTCAAAAAAACCGCCAGCTTTGGGGATGCCTTTATTGCTAATATTTCAAAGTTTTAACGCATAATTTGCTCAATAATTCAGAAAAACGCAATTAAAAACAACATAAGTTTATTTTTTTACAACATATATTTCACCCCAAGCGAGATAAATAAAATTGCTATTGAGGTAAAAATCAGAGGTTTAATGATTTTATCGCCGTTTTTGAGAGTCATATGGCTGCCGATATAGTTGCCGCCAATGCTCGCCAAAACCATAGGAATGCCGATTAGAAATGCCATTTTTCCAGCAATAAAAAACGCCACAAACGCCCCGACATTAGAGGCTAAATTAAATATTTTGGAGGTCGCCGATGATTCAATAAGTGGCATATGAATTAAGAAATGCAACGCCAAAATTAAAATACTGCCGGTGCCGGGGCCGAAAAAACCATCGTAAAAACCAACCACAAAACAAACCAGCGGCAAAACTATCATAATGTCTTTTTTACTCGGCTGATACGCTCCGTCTTTTTTGTCTTTTTTGGGCATAAAAGAAAACAGCAGCCCGACCGGAATTAGGAAAAATATTATTTGCCCAACTATCGCCTCGTCAATCGCCAAAATAACCCTGCCGCCAACATAAGCGCCAACCAGCGCCGTTGGAATGCCGTAGCCGACCACTTTCCAGATTATTTTAGCGTTTTTGAAATAATTATAAATGGCAGAAAATGTGCCTAAAGTTGATACTAATTTTTCCTGCCCGAGTGCTAATTGCGGTGGCATTCCGGTGAGAATAAATGCCGGCACTAAAATCAACCCAGCGCCGCCTGCCACGCTGTCTAAAAATCCGGCAACAAACGCTGCAAACACCAAAACCAACACTCCGATTAGCAAATAATCCGCCAATAATGAGCCTTCAATATACATTCTAATTTCCTTTATTTTGCAAAAGACAAGCCGTTTTATTCATAAAATTATTCGCCTTCAACAATCGGCTTGGCGGAGTAATATTTGGCTGTTTGCTAATATTATAATTGCCTTTATTGCTAATATTTCAAAGTTTTATCAAAAATGCTTAAATTATCAAAAAACTAATTGAGTATAATTGCCAAATTATGGTTAGCACTCAGACTCCAATTTGCGATTTTAACGCTCCGGCTATTGATTTTGAGCTGCCGGGGGTTGATGGAAAAATTCACAATTTGCACAGTTGTAAAGGCGAAAATGGGCTGTTAGTAATGTTTATTTGCAACCATTGCCCGTATGTTCAGGCGGTGTTAGAACGCATTATTCGTGACACTTTAGAGCTGAAAAAATTGGGGCTAAATGCGGTTGCCATTATGTCAAATGACCAAAATGCCTACGCCGAGGATTCGTTTGCAAATATGCAAAAAATTGCCACAAATCTTGCCTTTCCATTCCCTTATTTGCTGGATGAAAACCAAAATGTTGCCAAGGCTTATGGGGCAGTTTGCACGCCGGATTTTTTTGGCTACAACGCCGATTTGCAGCTGCAATATCGTGGCCGCTTGGACGCTTCACGCAAGGAAACTGCCGCAGATGCCGAGCGCGATTTGTTTGTAGCCATGAGCCAAATTGCCGCCAGCGGAGTTGGCCCAAAAATCCAAATTCCATCTATGGGCTGTTCTATTAAATGGCTGTAAGCCCCGCCGTTACAACAAAAATATCAATTATCAAACCGCCGGTAGCCGACTGCTTCAATCAAATGTGATTTTTCGACTGGCTGGCTGCCGGCTAAATCGGCGATGGTGCGGGCGACTTTAAGGATGCGGTGATAGCCTCTGGCAGAGAGGCTGAGTTTGTCGATTACGCTGGAGAGCAGCTGGCGGTTGTCTTTGCTGAGTGGCACTAATTTTTCGATTTCGTCAGCGCCGAGTTTGTCGTTGCTTTTGCCTTGCCGCCCGAGCTGGATGTTATGCGCCTCATCCACCCTTTGCCTGATGACTTCGCTGGCTTCCTCTACGCCGCTGGCTTGGTTTAGCAAGGTCTCTTTCGGCAGCGGCGGCACGGTTAAAACCATATCAATTCGGTCTAAAAGTGGGCCTGAAATTTTGTTTTTGTAGCGCTGGATTTGGTCGCCGGTGCAGTGGCATTTTGCTGTGCCATCGCCATAATAGCCGCAGGGGCAAGGGTTCATAGCGGCAATCAGTTGGAAATTTGCCGGAAAAGTAATTTGCTGGGCGGCTCGTGATAAATGAATTACGCCGTTTTCTAAAGGCTGGCGCAAAACCTCCAAAACATGGCGTGGAAATTCGGGCAATTCATCTAAAAATAAAACTCCCTCATGCGCTAAAGAAATCTCGCCGGGCTTGGGATTTGAGCCGCCGCCAACCAGTGCCACAGCTGAGGAAGAGTGATGCGGAGAGCGAAATGAGCGGACTTTCAACTGGCTCAAATCTTGCGCCTTGCCGGCAACTGAATAAATTGAGGCACAATCCAGCGCCTTGTTATTTTCAAGCGGCGGCATAATTGAGGGCAAGCGCTCGGCAAGCATAGTTTTACCCGAGCCGGGCGGACCAATTAGCAGCAGATTATGCCCGCCAGCACTGGCAATTTCCAAAGCTCGCTTGGCGTGATGCTGGCCTTTCACTTGTGCAAAATCAGAGGTGTAAATCGGCTGATTATTATGAGCCTGATAGGCTAATTTTTTGACATCAGCCATACCGGTCAAAAATTCACAAACCTTTAGCAGATGCTGGCAAGGGTAAATAATCGCATGATTTACCAAGCCATATTGGTTCGCTTGGGTCTTTGGCAGAATAATATTATGCTTGGCATCAGCGCTGGCAATTACCGCTGGGAGCAAGCCATCAGTGGTGTGGAGGCTGCCGTCTAAGCCTAATTCGCCGTAGAGTTCAAAGTCATCTAAATTGATTTTGGAGCTGATTTGCCCTGATGCTAACAGCAAGCCGATGGCGATTGGCAAGTCATATCTGCCGCCGCTTTTGGGCAAATTCGCCGGCGCTAAACTGACAGTAATTCGCCCACTGGGGAATTTGAATTGTGAATTCATAATCGCACTTCTGACTCGGTCTTTGCTCTCACGCACCGCCCCTTCTGGCAATCCGACAATTGAGAAGCTCGGCAAGCCGCCGGAAATATGCGCCTCAATTGTTACTATCGGAGCGTCTAAACCGGTGCTGGCGCGGGTGAATAATTTGCTGAGTTTTTTCATATAATTTTACTAATTTGTAATAGCAGGCAAATCTGCCAAGCTCCAACGCGGTTTTATATTAATGGCAAAATCATCATCAAATTGCCCGCCAGACAAGCGAAAATGCCCCGCCAGAGCAATCATTGCCCCATTGTCAGTGCAAAATTCTGGGCGTGGAAAATACACTTTTGCGCCAAGCTTTTGCCCCAAATTATCCAGCTCACGGCGCAAGGATAAATTCGCACTCACGCCGCCGGCTACCACCAAAATTTTCCTGCCGGTCTGCTCCAAAGCGCGTTTGCATTTAATCATCAAAGTCTTGCTGACAGCCACTTCAAACGCCTTGGCAATATCGGCTTTTTGCTCCGGGTGCTGGGCAAAAGTGTTACGGGCAAAAGTCTTCAGACCGCTGAAGCTAAAATCCAATCCGGGGCGGTCGGTCATCGGTCTGGGGAATTTGAATTTGCCAGAATTTCCAGTAGTTGCAAGGGCTGCCAGCGCCGGACCACCGGGATAGCCCAAGCCTAAAATCTTGGCAGTTTTATCAAATGCCTCGCCAGCAGCATCATCTAACGATTCGCCCAAAATCTGATACTCGCCGATGCCCTTAACATCAACCAGCATAGTGTGTCCGCCGGAAACCAACAATGCCACAAAGGGGAAATTCGGCCGCTCATTTTCCAGCAGCGGCGCTAACAAATGCCCCTCCATATGATGAATTGCTAACGCCGGAATGCCCAAGCTCCAAGCCAATGATTTTGCAATGCTGCTGCCAACCAAAAGCGCTCCAGCCAGCCCGGGACCAGCAGTATAGGCAATTCCGCTGAGGTCTTTTAGGGTTAAATTAGCACTTGCCAAAACTGCCTTAATCAGCGGCACGGTGCGATGGATATGGTCTCTGGAAGCCAGCTCCGGCACCACTCCGCCATACTCTGCGTGAATATCTTGGGAAAATAACTGATGCTCCAGCAGCCCTTTTTCAGAGTGATATAAGCCAATTCCGGTCTCATCACACGAGCTTTCAATGCCTAAAGTCAGAAATTCCGCCGAGATATTTTTCATCAAAGTTCGCCCAAATATACTTCACGGACTTTGTCATTTGCCAAAATCTCATCCTTGTTGCCCTGAGCGATAATAACGCCTTCATGCAGGACATAAGAGTGGTTGCAAGTGTCCAACATTTCACGATAATTGTGGTCGGTAATCAGCACGCCGATGCCCTGATTTTTGAGGTGATGAATAATTTGCTGGATGTCGGCTACAGAAATCGGATCCACTCCGGCAAACGGTTCATCCAGTAAAATAAATTTCGGCTGCAAGGCTAATGCTCTGGCGATTTCCACCCGCCGGCGCTCACCGCCTGAAAGCAAAATTCCGTCCAAATGGCGAATATGCTCAATATGAAATTCCACCAGTAATGCCTCTAAGTGCTGCTGCTGCTGCTTTTTGCTGAGTTTAGGATTAAGCTCCAAAATCGCTAAAATATTATTTTCCACTGAGAGTTTGCGAAAAATTGATGGCTCTTGCGGCAAATATCCCAAACCTAATTTGGAGCGTTTGTGCATTGGCAGCTGGTCAATTCGCTTATTATTCAAAAATACTTGCCCAGATTTCGCCTGCACCAAACCGCAAGCAATATAAAAACAAGTAGTCTTGCCAGCGCCGTTCGGACCAAGCAGGCCAACCACTTCGCCACTTTGCACAAAAAATGAAGCGTTAATTACAACATTTCTGCCGCCATAGGATTTGCTAATATTTTGAATATTAAGAGTATTAGTATTGTCAGTCATAGTAAATATGGATTATAATAGTTAATTTTATCAACTCTCAATAATTTATGTTTAATAAAAAACCAGAAACTATTGCTACCAGCAATGCCCCGGCTGTGTCAAATCGTCCGATAATCAGAACGCCGATTAGGTCTGTGAGTAACAGCGGCAATACTTCAAAAGCCAAAAATAATGCTACTATTTCTAAGGAATGCCATATCAAAGGCGACATTTCCGGCAATGATGACATTAATATTTTCGGCAAGGTTGAAGGCACAATTACCATCAAAAGCAATACGGTTACTATTGAAAGTTCCGCCAAAATTGACGCTAATATTTTTGCCAAAGTGGTAAATGTGAACGGAATTGTCATCGGCAATATTGAAGCGATTGAGAAAATTGTCGTCAGCGGCAGCGGCAATGTAACCGGCGATATGCTTGCCAAAAAAGTCATTTTGCAAGACGGTTCTTACTTCAAAGGCAATGTTTCTATGGTTGAAAATCAGCCAAATCAGCCAAGCCAAACCAGCCAGCAAAGCCCGCCAAATCAACCAAATCAGCCGCCAGTTACGCCAAAGACAAAGCCGTAGAAGAGCTAATAGTTTTTGTGCCGCTGGCGGATTTTATTAGTAATAATCCTTGCGAATTAATGCCAGCACACTTGCCGCTTGCCCAATTTTTGCCGTCATTGAAAGTTACTTTTTTGCCTAATAAATAATCATATTTTTGCCATTTTGGGTGAAAACTCTCAAAGCCATTTTCGCCAAAAATATCACAAAATCCAATGATTTTATTTATCAAATCTGCACTCAAAATCAGCAAATCTTTTTCTGTTAATGCAAATCCCAGAATTTTTTTCAGGTCTGTGGCTTGCATTTTTTCGGCGAAATCAGCGGAAATATTACTATTCAAACCCAAGCCAATTACTACTGATTGCTGATTATTTTGCACCGAATTTTCCAGCAAAATACCGGCTAATTTTTTATCCTTAAAATAAATATCATTTGGCCATTTGAGCTTTAAATCCTTAGCCTGATGCTGATTTAAAACCTCCAAAACTCCCAAACCAACCGCCAAACTCAGAGCTGTTAATGGCGTTTTCGTGGAAAAATTTATCCGAATTGAAAATAAAATACTAGAATTTTTAGCACTCAGCCAGCCCCTCCCATACTGCCCTTTTCCGGCAGTTTGCTCAGAGGTAATGCAAATTTGGGGGTTTTTACAAAATGGCAAATTCGCCAAATAATCATTAGTGCTGGGCAGAGAATCAAAAACAAAACATTCAATATCGTCAGCAAGCAAAGTTGATAAGGTAGAATAATCAGCCATTTGGTTATTTTACAAGATTGCAAAAAACTTGTGAAAATTATATGAAAATTGTATGAAAATTGTATGAAAATTGTATGAAAATTGTATTGGGCGTTGAATATTTAGGCACTAATTTTCACGGCTGGCAGCGGCAAAAATCAGGGGTTCGCACCGTGCAGCAAGTGGTGGAAGAGGCGCTTTCAAGAGTTGCCGATGAGCAAATTCAAGTATTTTGCTGCGGCAGAACTGACGCCGGAGTGCATGCCGTAGAGCAAATTATTCACTTTGAAACTACTGCTCGGCGGCAGCAAAAAGCTTGGGTTTTTGGTGGAAATGTTAATCTGCCAAGTGATGTAAATTTCCTCTGGGCAAGAGAAGTTGCTGATGATTTTCACGCCAGATTTAATGCGATTGCTCGGCAGTATAATTACAAAATTCATAACACCAAAACGCGCTCGGCACTGCTGGCTGCTCATTCGCTGTGGCAGCCTATGCCACTTGATGTTCAGGCGATGAACACAGCAGCAGAATGCTTGCTCGGCGAGCATGATTTTTCTGCTTTTCAAAGTAGTTTGTGCCAAGCGAAATCGCCAATTAAAACTATTGAATTTATCCATTTCACCAAGTCCGGCGAGCATATTATTTTGGACATAAAAGCTAACGCATTTTTGCATCGAATGGTGCGAAATATTGTCGGAACTTTGCTCAAAATCGGCAGAGGTGAGCGGGAAATCGGCTGGCTCAAAACCGTATTAGATTCAAAACAACGCCAAAACGCCGGCAGCACCGCCGCCCCACAAGGATTGTATTTTGTTAAAGGATTTTATCACCAGTTGTAAAAAACCAACTGGCTGAGACCCGCCACCCACTGTCATTCTGAACTGCCAACACACTGTCATTCTGAACTTGATTCAGAATCTCATCTTGTAAGCAGAGAGCTTTAAATCTTGTTCAGGGAGAGAGGTAATTGTTAATTGTTAATGGTTAATTGTTAATGAAAAGCAAAAGCAAAAGCAAGAGCTGAGACCCTGAATCGAGTTCAGGGAGAGAGGTAATTGTTAATTGTTAATGGTTAATTGTTAATGAAAAGCAAAAGCAAAAGCAAAAGCTGAGACCCTGAATCGAGTTCAGGGTGACAGTAAGAAGTTTGTCATTTTGAACTGCCCCCACATTTGTCATTCTGAACTTGATTCAGAATCTCGCTTTGTAAGCAAACTGCTGACTGGCTGAGGCTGAAATAAATCTAAAATATTTAGCCATAAGAAAATAAAATCATATTAAAATTAGCAAAAATACTACTAATGGGAATTGTTATGAAAAAATTAAAAGTGTTGGGATTTTGGGTGTTGGCGGCGGTTTTTTCGGCGGTAAATGCGGATAGTCCAAATTATATTAGCACGGATTTTGGCATTAATTTTGCCTCCGGACTTGACACTATGAACGGCGATAATGATGTGGCGAGCCGCTGCGATAGATTTATATTTATGGCAAATGCGGCAACAGATTGTGTGGCTGGCGATACTTGGGACCAACTCCGCGGCCACAAATCCGCAAATGACCCAAATGACCCAAACAGCACTGTGGCTTACAAATTCAAAACTGATATTGCATTTTCGGCACTCAGCATAAATCTCAAATACGCTTTTTGATAATTTCTAATTGCCGTTTTCAGCGTCAAAAAAAGTGTTTTTAACGATTGAAAATATTCGTTGATTTAATCTAAAATTTACTGGGAGTTAAGTCATAGATTCTAATTCATTCCTCAGCGCCACAAGTGTAATTTTCAATGCAGGCTTGATTTTCGCCGCCTTGCTGACTTTATATTATCTGCGCAAACCCAAACTTCAACAAAGCAAATCGTGGCAAGCGACTTTAACGCCGCTGTCGTCAATTATCGGCAGTGGTTTTTTGATTATGTCGCCGCTGCTCGCCAGTGTTGTAGGCATATTTTCACCCGTTGCAGTCATCGGAATTGTCGTTTTGGCGTATGCGATTGGCGCTGTAATTCGCTTTAATATTTTGCATGTTGAGCCGCGGATAAAAGACGGCTCTTTATCAACAATAACACAATCGGTAGAATATTTGGGGAATGTGGCGCTGGTTCTGGCTTATGTAGTGGCCGTGGCGTTTTATTTATCGCTATTATCTTCATTTTTATTAAGCTATTTGGGAATTGATAATATTAATTCCGAGCGCTGGCTGACAACAATTACTATATTTTTTATTGCATTTGTAGGCTACAAGCGTGGATTAGGCGGATTGGAAAAATTAGAAGCTGTGTCAATGACCGTCCAGCTGGCTATTGTGGTGGCTTTATTATTGGGCTTAGGCGTTTTTTCTTATGTGTTTTATACATCAGGCGGCAGCTTAAATTTTGATTATCCGCCGCGAGATTTCAGCACACAAATGCGGATTCTGGCAGGCGCATTGCTGGTAGTACAAGGTTTTGAGACATCACGATTTCTTAGTGAAAAATACAATCCGCAAATGCGGGTGGCGACTATGAAAAAAGCACAAATAATTTCAGGAATACTTTATGTGGTTTCAGTAATTCTGTTTTTGCCGGTTGTCCAGCACCTTGACCTTCAGCACATCCAACTCGCAAAAATTGTTGATGTAACAGGCAATGCGGCGATAATATTGCCTTTTATGTTGATTGGCGCAGCACTGATGAGTCAATTTAGTGCCGCAGTTGCTGACACCAGCGGCGGCGGCGGGCTGTTAAGTGAAAATAGTGGCAAAAAACTCTCTACGCGAATTAGCTATCTCAGCATCTCAATTTCTGCTGTATTGCTGGTATGGGCGGTTGATTTGATTGAAATAATCGCCATCGCCTCCCGTGCTTTCGCTTTTTACTATTTTTTACAAGCACTCTTGGCGCTGAATTTTTGCTATCGCGACTGCTCGCCAGAATCACGAATAACTGTTTGGATGAGAATATTATTTATCAGCGTGGCATTAATACTTTTGTATATTATTTTCTTCGCCATTCCTGCTGAATAATTGAATTTTTGCAGAAAAACTTCAGCCTGAGAAATTAATTACACAAAAATCAAAATAGCGCTTGACGCATATTTTTTTGCTTGTATAATTGCACCCTTTCACCGCCGTCAAAAAGTGGTTGCTCTTTAAAAATATATCAAACAACTTGTGTGGGCACTCGTGCATTAAATTGTGCAAGTGCACATTAAAAACTAAAGCAGATAAGCTTTTAAAAAAATTGAGCGAAGTATTACTTTTAGTAATGCCAGTTCTAATAGTTAGTATTAAACTGAAGAGTTTGATCCTGGCTCAGATTGAACGCTGGCGGTATGCTTAACACATGCAAGTCGAACGGAAACGATAAGAGCTTGCTCTTAGGCGTCGAGTGGCGGACGGGTGAGTAACGCGTAGGAATCTGCCTGATAGTGGGGGATAGCCCGAAGAAATTCGGATTAATACCGCATAATCTCTATGGAGTAAAGTGGAGGATCTTCGGACTTCACGCTATCAGATGAGCCTGCGTAAGATTAGCTTGTTGGTGAGGTAAAAGCTCACCAAGGCAACGATCTTTAGCTGGTCTGAGAGGATGATCAGCCACATCGGGACTGAGACACGGCCCGAACTCCTACGGGAGGCAGCAGTGGGGAATATTGGACAATGGGCGCAAGCCTGATCCAGCAATACCGCGTGTGTGAAGAAGGCCTGAGGGTTGTAAAGCACTTTCAATTATGAAGAAAAGTTGGTGGTTAATACCCATCAGCCTTGACATTAATTTTAGAAGAAGCACCGGCTAACTCCGTGCCAGCAGCCGCGGTAATACGGAGGGTGCAAGCGTTAATCGGAATTACTGGGCGTAAAGCGTGCGTAGGTGGTTTGCTTAGTCAGATGTGAAAGCCCTGGGCTCAACCTAGGAACTGCATTTGAAACTGGCAAACTAGAGTATAGGAGAGGAAAGTGGAATTTCTGGTGTAGCGGTGAAATGCGTAGATATCAGAAGGAACATCAATGGCGAAGGCAGCTTTCTGGACTAATACTGACACTGAGGTACGAAAGCGTGGGTAGCAAACAGGATTAGATACCCTGGTAGTCCACGCCGTAAACGATGATAACTAGCCGTTGGGGGGATTTACCCTTTAGTGGCGAAGCTAACGCGTTAAGTTATCCGCCTGGGGAGTACGGCCGCAAGGCTAAAACTCAAAGGAATTGACGGGGACCCGCACAAGCGGTGGAGCATGTGGTTTAATTCGATGCAACGCGAAGAACCTTACCTGGTCTTGACATACAGAGAACTTTCCAGAAATGGATTGGTGCCTTCGGGAACTCTGATACAGGTGCTGCATGGCTGTCGTCAGCTCGTGTCGTGAGATGTTGGGTTAAGTCCCGTAACGAGCGCAACCCTTATCCTTATTTGCCAGCACTTCGGGTGGGAACTATAAGGAGACTGCCGGTGATAAACCGGAGGAAGGCGGGGACGACGTCAAGTCATCATGGCCCTTACGACCAGGGCTACACACGTGCTACAATGGGAAGGACAAAGGGTCGCTAAGCCGCGAGGTGGTGCTAATCTCATAAATCTTCTCGTAGTCCGGATCGGAGTCTGCAACTCGACTCCGTGAAGTCGGAATCGCTAGTAATCGTGGATCAGAACGCCACGGTGAATACGTTCCCGGGTCTTGTACACACCGCCCGTCATACCATGGGAGTGGGTTGCAAAAGAAGTGGGTAGGCTAACCTTCGGGAGGCCGCTCACCACTTTGTGATTCATGACTGGGGTAAAGTCGTAACAAGGTAGCCCTACCGGAAGGTGGGGCTGGATCACCTCCTTAAGAAAAGTGCGAGTGTCCACAACAAGTTGTTTGATAAAAATAAAGAAAATGAAAGAATGGAATACAAGTAATTTTGGGTCTGTAGCTCAGTTGGTTAGAGCGCACCCCTGATAAGGGTGAGGTCGGAAGTTCAAATCTTCCCAGACCCACCAAATTTTCATTAGTGGATAGCGCACCCCTGCCACTTTTAATAATTCGGTGAGGTCGGTCGTTTTTTATTCAAATCTTCCCAGACCCACCAAATTTTCCGTTTTGCTGTGTTAGATTTTTAGTCATTTGCACTTATAAAAATAACGCAGCAAAAAGAACAAGTACTTACGCCGTTATTTTTGTTTTTTGCAAGGCATTTTTTGAGCGATTGAGGGAGTTTAGTTAATCTAAATGACCGATTGAGCGAAAAAAATAACACAGCAAAAAGCAAAAAGAACAAGTAAGGGGCTATAGCTCAGCTGGGAGAGCGCTTGCCTTGCACGCAAGAGGTCAGCGGTTCGATCCCGCTTAGCTCCACCAAATTTCATTTTTACGGCGTTGGATAATCGGTCATTTACACTTGTAAACTTCCCTCATATCCGCCTTGCAAAATAAAAAACTTAACACCAAATTTCATTTTTTAAAAACTTAAATAAAACCATAAATTAGTGATTTTATTTAAGTTTTTATGCCAAGCCATTACGGTTGGAGCTCTTTAACAATTTAATACATGAAGTAAAGTTTGTAAATATATAACAACGCGAAAACCGCTGTGATTAGGGTTTTCAACGGTGTATTGTATTGACACAACAATTTCAAAAAATATGGATTCTCATCGGCGGTGTCAGTTTTTCTGATGCTGCCAATGAAATAAAGAATTCACCGATTGTAGCACAAAAGTCAGCACAGCCACCACGCCGTCATGCCTTTCAACTTTCCAAGCGTGGATAATCGGGGCGAATTTAATCAGATTAATTACTGCCATAATAATCACCGCCGCCAGAGTTGCTTGCGGCAAATGAAACAGCAGCGGAGTCAGCCACAGCAAGGTAATTCCGACAATTACGGCTGTTACCACTGAGGAAAATCCAGTAACTGCGCCGGCGGAAATATTCACTGCCGAACGCGAAAACGAGCCAGAAACGGCGTAGCCTTGAAAAAAACTTGAGGCAATATTTGCCAAGCCTTGCCCGATGAGTTCTTGGTCTACGCTCAGGCGCTGCTTGGTTTGTGCCGCCATTGCTTTGGCAATTGAGATGGCTTCCATAAAGCCGATTAAGCCAATGGTAACGGCGGTTATCAGCATTTTTTTCATTACTAAAAAATCAAATACTGGAATGTTAAAACTTGGCAAGCCGTCAGGAATAGAGCCAATAATAGTGCCGCCGAGTCCGCCATCTGCGACTGCAACGCCAAAATCTAACCACCAAGAAGCCAGAGTTGTGGTCGCCACAGCCAGCAAAACTCCGGGCAATTTTGGCGCATATTTCTTCGCCACAATCATAATCCCAAATGCTGCAATCGCCATCGCCAAAGTCATTGTATGCGTGTGCTCGGCGGCATTCACCAACACCCCCCAAATTTGCTCATAAGCGTGCTGGGCTTCTGGGGTTTCCACGCCGAATATTTTTGCTAATTGTGCGGTGCCGATGATAATTGCCGCCGCATTCGTAAAGCCGACCACCACCGGATGGGACAAGAAATTAATCACTAATCCGAGCTTTAATGCGCCTAATAAAAATTGGAAAATTCCGACCAAAAATGCCAGCATTGAGGCGTAAATAATGTAAGTTTCAATCCCAGCACCGGCGGGCAAAATAGTTGGAATTGCAGCAGCCGTCAGCAGCGAAACCACTGCCACCGGACCTGTGCCTAATTGCCTTGAAGAGCCCATCAGAGCAGCAATCATCACCGGCAAAAATGAAGCATACAAACCATACTGCGGCGGCAAACCGGCGAGCTGGGCATACGCCATAGATTGCGGCACTAACACCAAAGCCACGGTCAAACCAGCCACGACATCGGCCTTTAAAATGCTGGGATTTTTAAGCTCAGAAATCCAAGTTAAGAAGGGCAAGAATTTTGCAATTTTGTTCATTTTTTATGCAATAAATTAAATCAATATTAGAAATATATTATATGATAATGCCTGTATTTTATGTGGTTATTTTGTATAATATTACGCCTGATTGCTCAAATAATTTGCAAAATATATCAAATGAAATTTGTTGAAAACCTACATTTTAACAGCCTCCGCGGCGACATTACCGGCGGCATTACCGCTGGCGTGGTAGCACTTCCTTTTGCAATTGCGATGGGGCTTGCCTCCGGTGCTGGGGCGATTGCGGGCTTGTATGGGGCAATTATTACTGGATTTTTTGCAGCACTTTTCGGCGGCACTGGCGCTCAGGTTTCCGGTCCGACTGGCCCGATGACGGTAGTAATGGCGCTAATTGTGACTAAATATATTGCCCTATTTCCAGAAACTGGATTGGCGATTGCCTTTACAACAGTGGTGCTGGGCGGGCTTTTTCAAATCGCATTCGGGCTGCTGCGGCTGGGGCATTTTATCAATCTGATGCCGCATCCGGTAATTTCTGGTTTTATGACCGGCATCGGCGTTATTATTATTATTCTGCAAATCCCGCAAGTGCTGGGGCTATATGCCATCAAGGGTTCGGCGCTGGATATTTTGCAGCAGCTCGGAAATATTGACAATTACACGGCCAATACTGGGGCGATTTCCATGGCAATTATCACTCTAATTATAGTATATTTATTGCCTAAAAAAATCAGCAAAATCATACCGGCATCGCTGTTTGCGCTGATAACTGGCACGCTGATTTTGGTATTTTTGCCAAGCTATTTTGCCTCTGATTTAGAGCCATTTAACACTATGATTTTGGGCGATATTCCCACCGGCTTGCCCTCATTTCAGCTGCCGGTTTGGAACGCTAATATTTTATTTGATATGATTGCATCTGGCATAATGTTGGCGATTTTAGGCTCAATTGACTCACTTTTGACCTCATTAGTTGCAGACGAAATCACCCGAACTCATCACAAATCAGACCGCGAATTAATCGGTCAAGGCATCGGTAATACTATGTCTGGATTGTTCGGCGGATTGCCCGGAGCCGGCGCTACAATGCGGACTATGACTAATGTTAAGGCCGGCGGGCGGACTCCAATTTCCGGCGCATTGCACGCAGTTTTATTACTAATAATTGTGCTCGGCGGCGCTCAATATGCCCAGCAAATTCCACTGGCAGTTTTGGGGGCGATTTTGATTAAAGTCGGCACTGATATTATTGATTGGGAATACCTCAAAAGCCTGCTTTCTACGCCAAAATCGGGGGCGCTGATTATGCTGGTGGTGCTGGGAATTACGGTTTTTTATAATCTAATGGCGGCGGTCGGGGTCGGCTTGGTAATGGCAAGTCTGATTTTTCTGCAAAGAATGACCAAAGTCCAGCTCCAAAGCGTTGTTTCGGCGCAAACCATTGAGGAAGCCGCCCACCTCAGCCAAGCCCAACAAGAGCTAATTCGCGGCGGTAATACCTTGTTTTATCAGCTCAACGGACCTATGAGTTTTGGCTCTGCCAAAGGCATTGTGCGGGATTTTTCCACCAAAACTAATTACCAAATAGCGATTTTGGACTTGTCAAATGTGCCGATTATTGACTACACGACCTCGCGCGGCATCGCCGAAATTTGCAAGATTTGCCAAGAAAAATCCGCCGATATTACCATCATCGGCGCTAATCTCAAAGTCCGAAATTTCTTGGAAAATATCGGCATTGATACAAATTTAATCAAATAAATTACCTGTTTTCCTTGCTGTCACTCTGAATAAAAACCCTGTCACCATGAACTTGATTCAGGGTCTCAAAACCCCGCTGTCACCATGAACTTGATTCAGGGTCTCAGCTCTGGCTCTTGCTTTTGCTTTTGCTCTTCATTAATAATTAACCATTAACAATTAACAATTGCCCTTCAAAAGTCCTCATCCCAATCAACCAAAATTTGCCCATTAGTAATATCCACTTCCAGCAAAAACGGCTTCACATAAGGAATCCAATGTTCTTTTTGAGATTTTCCAGCGCCCACAATTAGCACATTATTTGCGCCAGTATCGACCAAATCCTCCACTTTTCCAAGCACTTTTTGCTGCTGATTTATTACCGTCAGCCCGATCAAATCTCGCCAATAATGCTCGCCTTTTTGTAGCTTAGGCAGTTGTGATTTTTCAATGTAAATGTCAAGCCCGATAAGGCTTTCGGCTTGCTCTGGAGTGTCAAAAGCATTAATTTTTGCCACCAAAGTTTTGCCCTGCTCTCGTCCATTTTCAACTTCAAGAGTTTGCCACTTTTGCTCAATTTTCACAAGCCATGGCTGATAGCTCAAAATATTTTTTCGCGGCTGAGTATGGGAGAAAATTTTCACCCAGCCCCCAACGCCAAAAAGGCCGTTAATCTTACCGACTAACAGCCTTTTTTGCGAAGAAATATTGATAATTTTGTTACTCAGCGGCTTGCTTTTTTGCTGGTTTTTCTTCTGTTTTTTCAGCAGTTTTTTCTACCTTTTCAGCAGTTTTTTCAGCAGTTTTTTCTACCTTTTCAGCAGTTTTTTCTTCTGTTTTCTCAGCTACCGGCTCAGTTTTTTCCTCTGATTTTTCTTCTGTTTTCTCGGCAGTTTTTTCAGCGGTTTCTTCAGTTTTTTCTTCAACTTTTTCTGCTACCGGCTCAGTTTTTTCATCAGATTTCTCATCTGTTTTTTCAGTAGTTTCTGGCTCGGCGGCTGGCTCGGAGGCTTCTGTTTCAGTAGTTTCTGGCTCGGCTGCTACTTCTGCGGCTGGCTCGGAGGCTTCTGTTTCAGTAGTTTCTGGCTCGGCTGCTACTTCGGCGACTGGCTCGGAGGCTTCTGTTTCAGTAGTTTCTGGCTCGGCGGTTTCTGTTGGCTCGGCGGTTTCTGCTTCGGCGGCGGCGGCTTCCTCTTTAGCTTTTTCTTTAGCTTTTGCTTTGGCCTCAGCGGCTAATTTTGCTGCCACTTTTTCTGCCTTAGCAGCTTGGTCGGCAAGGCGTTTTTCATGGATTGCAGGGTCCCTAAATTCCTTTACCAGCTGCCGCACGCGCTCGGAAATTTGCGCGCCCTGAGACTGCCAATAAGCCAATTTGTCCTCTTCAATGGTGAGCCTAACTTCCTGTCCGCGAGCCACTGGATTGAAATATCCGAGCCGCTCGATGTAGCCGCTGTCTCTACGCTTGCGCGAGTCGGTTGCCACAATTGAATAAAAAGGTTTTTTCTTGGCTCCACCTCGGGCTAATCTAATTTTAACCATGGGTTTTTTGCTCCTTTTTTATAAAAACACTTCCACCAAAACGATGAAAGACGCAAGATTATATCAGTTTTTGTAATTGGGTTTTGGTTAAAACTTCTAAAATAATGCGGAAATAGTTTGCTGAGGCGATTTATATTTTTAATTATCTAAATTTACTGTTAGAATTATTTACAATTCAATACTCTAACAACTTTTTTAGCATCCGAACTGCCAAGCGAGTCTTGAATGTATGGTCGGAGATTTGATGATTGACCATTATTTATGGGGCTCGAGCGAGCGGATTTCGCCGGAAGCGCCGGTGCAAATCGTTGATATTTATAAGGAAAATACGGTTCTCGGCGGCGCTGGAAATGTGATAAATAATCTGCAAGCACTCGGGGCAAAAGTTGATGTAATTAGTGTGATTGGTGATTGCAAAATAGCGGCTGAACTCAAAGATTTATTGGGCAAAATTAGCGTTAATACTGGATTTTTGGTAGTCCAAAAAAATCGCCTAATCAGCAAAAAATCTCGCCTGATTGCCGCTCAACAGCAAGTTATTAGGTTTGACAGCGAAAGTGCTGATGAAATTAATTTGCAAGCGCAAAATGCCATCAAAAAAACCTTTGAGAAAATCATTACTAA
>JAAOIF010000049.1 GCA_015163925.1 Candidatus Thioglobus sp. | reverse complement strand
CATTGGCAAATCCGGCTATATCGCAGTTATCGGTTGAAGCAATTAGCTTGAAACCGTCCGGCAGCTGGCTAACCTCAATGCCGTGACTCATCCACACATCAAGCAATCCGTGCCCTTGCTCATTCACCTCATCGGCAATTTCACTGAGCAAATCGCTGTGATTATGGGCGCGGATTTTGGCAAAACCGTATTCGTGCCGGTCCGCCGAAGTAGCCTTGCCGCCGAGCTGAATTGCCATAATTTGCATTCCATAACAAATTCCTAAGATTGGAACTTTCAAGTCAAATACAATCTGCGGCGCTTTAGCGGAATTATCAGTTGTCGCCATATCCGGGCCGCCGGACAAAATAATGCCTTTTGGCTTAAAATCTTTAATAAAATGAGCCTTGGCGTCAAAGGCAAAAATTTCACAATAAATGCCAATTTCACGCACTCGGCGGGCGATTAGCTGAGTATATTGTGAGCCGAAATCAAGAATTAGAATTTTATCAAGGTGAATATTTGTCATAATAGTAGCTGCATTTATCAAATTTGTAAGAGTGTATTTTATATGAAAATTTTAGAGCGATATATCGTTAAAACTATGGCTTTTTATGTCTTGGCAGTTTTGTTTATTTGGCTCTGCGTGTATGGTTTTCTGAATTTTATTAACGAAGTTGATGATATTGGAGTGGCGAATTATACAACTCTGAAGGCGATGATTTATGTGGCAATGGACTTGCCGGCGGTGGCTTATTCGCATTCTTCAATGATTATTTTGCTTGGCTCGCTGCTGGCTTTTGGGCATTTGTCTTCCACTTCGCAGCTGATTATTGCCCGAGCATCTGGCTTGTCTATTTTGCAAATTGCCCAAATTGTGGTGAAAGCGGCGTTGTTTTTTGCATTTATTATTATTATTTTTGGCGAATTGGTCGTGCCGATAAGCACTCAGTCCGCTGAGGGGCAGCGAAAAAAGGCATTAGGAATTAATATTATGGCTGAAAATCAGCAAGGTTTTTGGCTCAAAGATGGCGATTTTATTATTAATGTGAAAGAGAATTTTGATGGCAAATTTTTCAAAGATATAATGCTAATTAACACTAAAAAACTCCAGCAATTAGACGAAATTATCCAAGCTCAGCGGGCAGTTTTTGATGGTGAAAATTTGCATTTGGAGAAAATAAAACGCTATAAGCTGAATTATGATAATGGTTTTGTTGGCTTTAAATACCAGCCGCAGAGCAACTGGACAGCAAAAGTATCATTTGACCGCAGCCTGATTAATGGCTTGGAAAAAGAGCCGTATGAATTATCAACTTGGAATTTGTATCAGCAGATTGATTTTTTGACTAATAATAATCTGATTGCCAGCGCATTTGAAGTGGAATTTTACAAGCGTTTGGTGCGTCCGATTACCTTGGCGACTATGATTTTATTCTCATTACTATTCGTTTTTGGCTCTCTGCGTGATGCCTCAATGGGCAGAAATATTTTTATTGGATTGGTTATCAGCCTGTGTTTTGAGCTGATTTCACGCATCGGCGGAGTGTTGTCTTTGCGATTTGATTACAACCACGCCGTCACCGCATTTTTGCCGACTTTAATCGCCTTAGTTTTGGTATTATATTTTCTCAGAATGAAATCATCACAATAATTATGGATGCAGTTCTTGCCAAAAAATCCAAGCCAAAACTCAAGAAACCTAAGCGTTTTCAAGTGATTTTGCTAAATGACGATTACACGCCGATGGAATTTGTGGTTGAAGTTTTGATGCAATTTTTTAGTAAAAATGAGCCAAGTGCTAATGCAATTATGCTCAAAATTCACTTGGACGGCGAGGCTGTTTGTGGCATATTTTCATTTGATGTGGCGCAGACGAAAAGCACTCAAGTGATAGATTTTGCAAGGCAAAACGACCAGCCGCTGATGTGTGTAATTAGAGAATTAGATGCTTAATAAAGTGTTATGATTAGGTAAAATAACGATTATGATTGAAACTGGATTACAACAAGAAATCAACTTTGTGATGACTCAGGCGAGGAATAATCGCTTGGAGTTTGTAACAGTTGAACACCTGCTTTTAGCTTTGTTAAATATTGATGAAGTGGTGAATTTCTTGCGCAAAAAACGCGTTGATGTTGAGGCCTTGTGCGGCGAATTATCAACTTATATTGACGCTCACACGCCGCTGATTGCCCAAGATTCTGAGGTTGATATTGTGCCTACTGTGGGCTTTCAGCGGGTGTTACAGCGGAGTGTTTATCAGGCTCAATCGGCGCAAAAACAAACAGTTAGGGCGATGAATGTTTTGATTAGTATTTTTGCTGAGAAGGAATCGCATGCGCTTTATTTATTGCGTCTTAACAATATTTCACGCTTAGATGTGATGGAGGGAATCTCAGATACGGCGGCGGAATCCGGCGGAGCTAACGGCGTGAAAATTGCTCCAAATAAGAGGCCAGCCAAGCAAACAGCGCTAAATATTTATACTGTTAATTTGTGTCAGCTCGCCAAAGACGGCAAAATTGACCCATTGCTCGGACGGGAAGAGGAAGTAATTCGCACCGTGCAAATATTGTCCAGACGGCGCAAAAATAATCCCTTATTTGTCGGTCAGGCAGGGGTCGGAAAAACCGCCATAGCACAAGGAATTGCTAAGAAAATTGTTGATGGAAAAGTGCCAGAAGTGTTGAAAAATTCCAGCATTTATTCCCTTGATATTGGAGCTTTAATCGCCGGCACTAAATACCGAGGCGACTTTGAAAAACGCTTAAAAACAGTGCTAACGGATTTAGCAAAAGTGCCAGATTCTATTTTATTTATTGATGAAATTCACACTCTCATCGGCGCTGGAAGTGTCTCTGGCGGCTCGCTTGATGCCTCCAATTTATTCAAACCGGCACTTGCTGACGGCTCGCTAAAATGTATGGGCTCAACCACTTATGAGGAATATCGCAAAGTGTTTGAAAAGGACCATGCGCTGAGTCGGCGGTTTCAAAAAATTGACATTGATGAGCCTTCTGTGGATGACACGGTGCGGATTTTGCAGGGGCTGAAAAAATATTATCAAGACCATCATAAGGTTAAATATTCGGCGGCGGCTCTGAGTTCGGCAGCAAAACTTTCTCATCAATATATGAACGACCGGAGGCTGCCGGATAAGGCGATTGATGTGATTGATGAGGTTGGTGCTTTGCAACAAATTGCCCCAAAATCCAAGCGCAAAATTAATATTGGCGTAAGCGATATTGAAGATATTGTAGCAAAACTGGCGCATATTCCGTCTAAGCAAGTCAGCAGCGATGATAAGTCTTTGCTGAAAAATTTATCCGCAGAGCTCAAGCTCGGCGTTTTTGGTCAAAATGATGCTGTGGAGAGCCTTACCGCGGCGATTAAATTATCTCGTTCGGGGCTGGCAGCGCCTGATAAACCGATGGGTGCTTTTTTGTTTGCGGGTCCGACCGGCGTGGGCAAAACTGAAATTTGCAAGCAGCTGGCAAGGATTATGGGAGTGAAATTATTGCGTTTTGATATGAGCGAATATATGGAGCGGCACTCGGTTTCCAAGCTAATTGGTTCGCCGCCGGGCTATGTTGGCTTTGATGAGGGCGGGCTGCTGACTGAGGCTGTGAATGCTAATCCTTACGCCGTTTTGCTGCTGGATGAGATTGAAAAAGCTCACCCAGATGTGTTTAATATTTTGCTGCAAGTGATGGATAATGGCAAGCTGACTGATGCAAATGGGCGCCGAGTTGATTTTAGTAATGTGATTTTGGTGATGACCTCAAACGCCGGCGCACAAGACATTGGGCGGGCTTCAATTGGTTTTTCCGAGCAAGATAATTCGCTTGATTATGAGGGCGAATTGAAGAAAATTTTCAGCCCAGAATTTAGAAATCGCCTGTCGGAAACCATTTATTTTAATGCCTTAAATGAAAAAACCATTGTCTTTGTGGTGAATAAATTTTTGTTTGAGCTTGAGGCAATGCTGGAGGAAAAGCAAGTCTCATTAATCGTCTCAGACCAAGCGCGGCGGTGGTTTGCCAAGAATGGTTATGATGTCAAAATGGGCGCTCGGCCGATGTCTCGTTTGCTTGAAAAACAAATTCACAAGCCCCTTGCCGATGAATTATTATTCGGCAAATTAGTGAATGGCGGCACGGTGAAAGTGGATGCTAAAAAAGATAAAATTGCCATTGTCATACAATAAAATTATAACTGTGTTACAATTGTAATTTTTTTTGAGGTTGATATTATGGATATGGCGCAACTTGAAACTCAGCAAATTAGTATTAGAATGCCAAAATCCTTAGTGGCAGCGATTGATAAAACCAGACAGGGCTACAGAGTTTCACGCTCAACGGCGATTATTAACGCGCTGAGTCGGCAGTATGAAAGCCAGATAAATCTTGATTATAAGCGGAAATTAAAGCCGAGTAATTTGGATAATTGGCCAGAAGTTGGTAGAACACCACAAGAAATTGCAGATGATTTTACGATTGCACTTAGGCAGATAAAAGCGGGCGAAGGAAGGCCTATTGAAGAATTAATTGCAGAACTCGAGGCAATGGATAAAGTAGATGGCATATCAAATAATTAATTTTTCAAATTTTGATAAAAGCATTGTAACACTCAGGAAGCGCTATAAAAATATTGGCAAAGATATTGCTCAACTTAATCATGAGCTGTCTAACAACCCTTATTTAGGTGAAAAATTTTTTGAATACTGTTATAAAATTCGCCTGAAAAATTCATCCACAAATAAAGGCAAAAGTGGTGGTTTTCGAGTCATTTATTACTTTATTGGTGAAAATAATTATATTTATTTAATAGATATTTACTCAAAATCAGACCAAGAAAGCATCAAAAAATCACACCTAATAAAAATCCTTAAAAATGAAAATTCTGATTAGTAATGATGACGGCTATGAGGCTGAGGGAATTCGGACGCTTGCGGAGCATTTATCGGCAAAGCATCAAGTCGTGGTGGTAGCGCCGAGTGAGAATAAATCCGCCGCCAGCAGTGCTTTGACGCTTGATAAGCCGCTTAAACCGATTTGCGTTTCTCCAAATATTTATCATATTAACGCCACGCCGAGCGATTGTGTGCATTTGGCGCTGTGTGGATTTTTGGATGAAACCCCTGATTTAGTAGTAACGGGAATTAATTTTGGTGCTAATTTGGGTGATGATGTGATTTATTCTGGCACGGTTGCCGGGGCGATTGAGGGGCGATTTTTGGGCTTGCCGTCAATGGCAATTTCGCTGGCGAGCTGGCAGGGCAAGCATTTTCAGACCGCCGCCAGAATTGCCACTCAGCTGATTGATAAGATTTCACACGCTCAATTTTCGCATGACACGGTGCTGAATGTGAATGTGCCAGATGTTGCTATGAGCGAGATTAAAGGCTTTCAGACCACCCGTTTGGGCAAGCGCCATGCCTCAGAACCTGCCACTCGGGATGCGGATAATCCAGATATTTTTTGGATTGGCAATAACGGCGCTGAGGCTGATAACGGCTTGGGGACTGACTTTCACGCCGTTAGTAATAATTTTGTTTCCGTCACTCCCTTGCAAATTGACCTGACAAAATATAACGAAATTGACACTGTTTCAGACTGGCTGTCAGCTTTTTAAAAAATATCTCAGCTGCTCCAAGTGTCCCTCAGGGCAACGGTTTTATTGAAAATTAAGCCATCGCTTGGCTGATTATCACGGCAAAAATATCCCTCTCGCTCAAACTGATAAGCCTGTTCCGGCGGGGCATTTGCCATATTCGGCTCCACCACGCCAGAAGTTATTACTAATGATTTTGGATTTATCAGCTGCTCAAAATGCTCGTTTTTGCCCGGATTTTCAAGAGTAAATAAACGCTCATAAATCCGAAATTCCGCCTCCAGCGCCTTGCTGGCCTCAACAAAAT
This sequence comes from Candidatus Thioglobus sp., assembly GCA_015163925.1. Lineage (GTDB taxonomy): Bacteria > Pseudomonadota > Gammaproteobacteria > PS1 > Pseudothioglobaceae > JAAOIF01. Next base: position 1,400 of record JAAOIF010000049.1, on the reverse strand, counting down.
GAATTACCCCTTTGACTTTTCGCCCATCGGCTGGATTTTTGCCCAGAGTTTCAGGGTCGTAAGTGGCATAAACGGTGGTAATATTTCCGTCAAAATCAGTGTCAAAAGTGGTCGCCAAAATCACATAAGCATTCCGCAGGCGGACTTCTTTGCCGATTGCTAATCGCTTGAATTTGTTGTTCGGCGGGTCTTCTGCAAAATCGGCTCGGTCAATAAAAAGCTCTTTGGAAAATAATATTTCCCGCTTGCCCATTGCCTCATTTTGCGGATGCACCGGAGCGCTCAGGCTCTCAATTTGCTCCGGCGGATAATTTTCAATCACTACTTTTATCGGGTCAATTACTGCCATACTCCGCGGCGCTTTGGCGTTTAAATCATCACGCAAAGTGTCCTCCAAAATCTTCATATCAGTTGTGCTATCAACCTTAGAAATGCCTATCCTATCAGCAAAATCACGAATGCTCGCCGGAGTATAACCTCGCCGCCGCAGCCCAGAAATCGTGGGCATTCTCGGGTCGTCCCAGCCGCTGACCAAATTTTGCTCCACCAGAATCTGCAGTTGGCGCTTGCTCATCAGCGTCCATTCCAAATTCAGCCGTGAAAATTCATACTGATGCGGGCGATTAGGCTTGTTGAAATCGTCCAAATGCTCCAAAATCCAATCATACAAACGCCGATTATCTTGGAATTCCAGCGTGCAAAGGGAATGAGTTATGCCCTCAATCGCATCGCTAATCGGGTGGGCAAAATCATACATTGGATAGATTTTCCAAGCGTCTCCGGTCTGGTGATGAGGCTCAAATAAAATGCGAAAAAGTGCTGGGTCACGCAGGCAAATAAACGAATTAGACATATCAATTTTAGCCCGCAAAACGCACTCGCCAGCAGCAAATTCGCCATTTTTCATCTTGTTAAATAATTCCAAATTCTCTGTAATTGAGCTGTCTCGGTGCGGAGAATTTTTGCCGGCTTGCTTCAAAGTTCCACGATATTCACGGGTTTGCTCAGTCGTCAAAAAACACACATAAGCCAAATTTTTGTTAATAAGTTCCAGCGCATAATCGTAAAATTTATCAAAATAATTGGAGCTATATTGCGCCTCACCGTCCCATTTAAAGCCTAACCACTCAATATCCGCCTTGATGGATTTGATAAATTCCGCATCCTCTTTAGTCGGATTTGTATCATCAAAACGCAGATTACATTTGCCGTTATAGTCCCTTGCCAAGCCAAAATTCAGGCAAACAGACTTCGCATGACCGATATGCAAATACCCATTCGGCTCAGGCGGAAAGCGAGTTTGAATGCTTTTGTGTAATTTTTTCGCCAAATCTGCATCAATTTTATGGCGGATAAAGTTAATTTGCGTTTCACTCATAAGGCTAAATTATATAGTTAAA
>JAAOIF010000048.1:5594-7426 GCA_015163925.1 Candidatus Thioglobus sp. | reverse complement strand
GACGGGCATTCTTTGGTAATATTGTCGGACCGGAATATCGGCAAAAACCGCGCTGCTATCAGTATGCTGCTGGCCTCTGGCGCTTTGCACAGATTTTTAGTTGCCCAGCACAAACGCACTCAGGTCGGCATTATTATTGAAACCGGCGAGGCAAGAGAAGTGCATCATTTCTGCTTGCTGACTGGATTTGGTGCGGACGCAATCAATCCATATTTGGCGTTTGAAGCCTTGTGGCAAGCGCGGCGTGAGGGCATAATTGACATAAAAAATGATACGCAAATTATCAAAGATTATCGCAAAGGCGTGGGCAAAGGCATGCTAAAAGTGATGGCAAAAATGGGCATTTCCACGCTGGAATCCTACAAAGGGGCGCAGATTTTTGAGGCAGTCGGCTTGGCTGATGAGGTGATGGAAAAGTGCTTTTTTGGAACTGCCTCAAGGATTAAAGGCGTGGGTTTTGAGATATTACAAACGGAGGCAGAAGCCCGTCACGCAGAGGCTTATCAAGCAAATGACTTAGATAATTTGGGGCAATATCATTGGCGTAGCGGCGGCGAAACTCATATGTGGCAGCCGCAAACCATAGCCAATTTACAGCTGGCGGCGCGCAATAATGACCAAAATGCTTATTGGAAATTTGCCAAATTTGCCAACGAGGAAAGCACGCGAAATTGCACTTTGAGAGGCTTGATGGAGTTCAAAAAATCCACTCCGATTTCGCTTGATAAGGTTGAACCGGTAAAGCAAATTGTCAAACGCTTTGCCACCGGGGCGATGAGTTTTGGCTCAATTTCCAAAGAGTCGCATGAGTCCTTAGCCATTGCTATGAACCGGCTCGGCGGCAAATCTAACACTGGTGAGGGCGGCGAGGATTCACTCCGCTGGACCAAAGATTCCAACGGAGATTCACGCCGAAGTGCAATCAAACAGGTGGCTTCCGGGCGTTTTGGAGTTACCATTGATTATCTAAATAACGCCGATGAGATTCAAATTAAAGTCTCACAAGGGGCAAAACCGGGTGAGGGCGGGGAGTTGCCGGGGGCAAAAGTGGATGCTCAGATTGCAAAAATCCGCCATTCAACTCCCGGAGTGGGGCTGATTTCGCCGCCGCCACACCATGATATTTATTCAATTGAGGATTTGGCACAACTGATTTTTGACCTCAAACGCTCCAATCCGGCTGCCAGAATTAGTGTGAAATTAGTGGCTGAGGTCGGCGTTGGCACGATTGCTGCTGGCGTGACCAAAGCGAAATCCGACCATATCGTAATCGCCGGACACGATGGCGGCACTGGCGCTTCGCCGCTGACTTCCATCAAGCATGCGGGCTTGCCGTGGGAGCTGGGCGTGGCAGAAACTCATCAAACTTTAGTGCTAAATGATTTGCGTTCTCGGGTGGTAATTCAGACTGACGGACAGCTGAAAACCGGACGAGATGTGGCTATCGGCATTTTGCTCGGCGCTGAGGAATTTGGTTTTTCCACTGCTCCGCTGATAACTTTGGGCTGTATTATGATGAGAAAATGTCACCTGAATACTTGTCCGGTCGGCATCGCTACGCAAGATTTGGAGCTGCGAAAAAAATTTACCGGCAAGCCAGAAAGTGTTGTTAATTATTTATTTATGGTGGCTGAAGAATTGCGTCAGATTATGGCTCAACTCGGTTTTAAAACGGTAAATGAGATGATTGGCAGGGTGGATAAATTGGAAATGAACAAGGCGATTGACCACTGGAAACAAAGCTCTATTAGCCTTGATGCGTTGCTGACGAAGGCGCAAAAACCGCACAAAAATACTGGCACTTATCAAAGTATTAGCCAAGACCATCAGTT
>JAAOIF010000048.1:0-5258 GCA_015163925.1 Candidatus Thioglobus sp. | reverse complement strand
AGAAATCATCGCCGGAAATGTCTGCGGCTACGGCGCTACGGCTGGAGAAATGTATCTTTCAGGCTGCGTGGCGGAGCGATTTTGTGTGCGAAATTCTGGAGCAATCGCAGTGGTAGAAGGGGTTGGCGACCATGGCTGCGAATATATGACCGGCGGGCGGGCGATTATTCTCGGCGAGGTCGGGCGCAATTTTGGCGCTGGAATGAGCGGCGGAATCGCTTATATTTATAATCCAAATGATACTTTCAAATCGCTGATAAACCCCGCTATGATTGACCTTGACCCAATGGACGATGAGGCGCAAAAAGAGCTTTTTGAGTTTGTTTCCAAGCATGCAAAATTCACAAATTCAGCACTTGCAAAACGCATTTTGGACAACTGGAACAAAGAATTAAAGCACTTTGTAAAAGTTATGCCAAAAGATTTAAAGCAAATTTTAAATGCCAAAAACACCAAAAAATAATCGGAGAAAAAAATGCCAAAACTTTATTTCAAACACTTAGACAGCCTGCGATTTTATGCAGTATTTTTGGTAATATTTGCCCATATTTTTCAGATATGGACTTGGCAAGAAAACACCGTTTTGCTCTTTCCAATGGGCAGTTTAGGGGTGATGATTTTCTTTGTTTTGAGCGGATTTTTAATCACCAAAATTTTATTAGCAATTGATGAAAATGAGCCATTTCAGGTGAGTTTCAAAAATTTCTACGCCCGCCGCTCACTGCGAATTTTCCCGATTTATTACCTTTATTTATTGATTATTTTTATCTTTAATTTAGAAAATATTCATCAGGCAGGGCTGATGCCGTGGGCGTATTTGACCAATATTTATATTTTCAATAATGACACTTGGCTGAATGCAAATTCTCATCTTTGGACTTTGTCGATTGAGGAACAATTTTATATTATTTGGCCATTTTTGATTTTGACTTTGAAAAATAATTACCGATTTTTATTAGGATTATTTGCCACAATTATTGCAATTTCAATTGCCTCAAGAGTCTATTTGACGCTTGAAAATTACAGTATTTCGCCGCAGATTGAAGTCTTCACTTTGGCAAATTTAGACAGCCTCGCCTTAGGCGGATTATTTGCTTTGCTGTATCAGAAAAATTCCAAAAGGCTCAAAACCTACGCCCTGCCTATGATTGCTGGCGGAATTTTGGGTTATTACATTTTCGCTTGGATGAAAATTATGTTCGGCTGGCAAGTATTATTTTGGTCAGTTGGCAAATTTTTTATTGTAATTTTCGCCGGCGGATTAGTACTTTTTGCCTTATTTTCCAAGACTAATAAACAGAATATTTTGCATAATAAAATTACTATTCACTTGGGCAAAATCAGCTACGGGCTGTATTTATATCATAATATTATTGTTGCCCATTATGACAAAATCGCCAATTTTTTCTTCATTCCGGTCGGTGATTCCATAGTTGTAAAAATTATTTTATCACTGTTTTTCACCATCGGAATTGCCCAAATTTCTTTTGTAATTATTGAAAAACCATTGCTAAAATTAAAGGCAAAATTCGCCTCTTAAAAACATTATTTTCTATCTAAAATCACAAAATGATACTTGTGAGAATTTTTCTCATCAGGCTGATAACTCGTCCGGCTGACCTCTTGAAAATCACTTTTATCAAACTCTGGAAAATATGCGTCACCCGAAAAATCGCCCTCAATTTCAGTAATATAAAGCCGCTCACAGCTTGGCAAAATCTGGCTGTAAAGGCAAGCGCCGCCCATTACCATCACCTCTGGCTCATTTTTCAAAAGCTCAAAAGCCGCCTCAATACTCGGCATTACCTCGCAGCCGGCAGCCTGATAATCCAAATTCCGACTGATAATAATATTCCGCCGATTCGGCAACGGCTTGCCAATAGAATCATAAGTTTTGCGCCCCATCAGCACAGTTTTGCCCATCGTGGTTTTTTTAAAATAGCCCAAATCCGCCGGCAAATGCCACGGCAGGGCGTTGTTTTTGCCAATCAGCCGCTTGCCGTCCATTGCCACAATAATTGATAATCGCATAAAATATTTAAGTCAAGTAAAATGAGTTATTTTACAAATACTACTCGCTTTAATGTTGCTAATTCTCGCCTCATCTTCGCCTTTTAGAAAAAAAATACTCAGCAAACTTGGGCTGGAATTTTCAGCACAAGCGCCAAATATTGACGAATCGCAAAAGCCGAATGAGCCGCCAGAGCAGTTGGTTTGGCGCTTGGCGGAGCAAAAAGCTTTGGAAGTTGAAAAAACTCAGCAAGGCCTAATTATTGCCTCTGACCAAATTATGCTGCTGGACGGGGAGATTTTGGGCAAGCCGAAAACTCATAAAAATGCGCTGAAACAATTACAAAAAAGCTCTGGAAAACGGGTAGATTTTCTGACAAGTTTGGCACTTTTAAATACAAAAACTGCCAAGATGCAAATTATTATTGAGCCATTTTCTGTGATTTTTAAAACTCTAAATTTAGCACAAATTGAAAATTATCTGCAAACTGACAAGCCTTATAATTGTGCTGGCGGCTTCAAATCCGAAGGCTTGGGAGTGGCTTTGCTAAAGGGTTTTGAGGGAAATGACCCAAATGCTCTAATCGGTTTGCCGCTAATTCAACTCATCAAAATGCTGGAAAATGAAGGCATTAATGTGCTTTAAATTCATTACTAATTAGCCCAAAAATGCCTTACCTTTATTCGCAAAATGATGCTTTTGCAGCAGGGCAAAAATTCCACTGGGGCTCACTTTATGGCAGCGCCGAGGCGTTAGCTTTGGTGGAATTTGCCAAGGCGCAAAATCGGGTTTTGTTAGTTGTAGCAAGCGATATTAGCCATTCTGAACAGTTGCTTGCCGCGCTGAATTTTTATAATGACGGCTTGGAAATCTTAAATTTTGCCAGCTGGGAAGTGTTGGCGTTTGACCATTTTTCGCCGCATCCGGACATTACTTCTGAGCGCTTAAAAACTCTCTCAAAGCTGCCAGAACTCAAATGCGGAATTGTCATAACCACTTTGGAAAGCTTGCTACAAAGGCTTTGTCCGTTAGAATTTAGCAAAAAATACAGCTTTGATTTGCGCTCCGGCAAGCAAATTAATCTGCAAAATTTGATTGAAAAATTACTAAAAATCGGCTACAACAGAACGGCAAAAGTCATGCAACACGGCGAATTTAGCGTCAAAGGCTCGCTGATTGACCTCTACCCGATGGGGGCAAAAACGCCTTTCCGAATTGATTTATTTGACCAAGAAATTGAATCCATTCGCGCTTTTGAGCCATTAACCCAGCGCTCATTTGCGGCAACTGAGCAAATCTCATTACTGCCTGCCAGAGAATTTGCCACCGATGAGCAAAGCCGTAAATTGTTCCAAACCAACTATTTCAAAGCCTTTGAGCAAGTGCCGTCCGCGCAGGATTTGATTCCCAACGCCGTGGCAGAATCGCGCTTGCTCGGCGGCATTGAATTTTACTTATCGCTATTTTTCAGCCACACCAACACTTTATTTGACTACTTGCCAGATGACTCAATTCTCGCCAGCCATCAGGGTTTTAGCGAATTGGCAGAGGAAGTTTTTGCAGAAATTTCCACTCGGCACAAATACGCCAGCGGCAATTTAGAGCGGCAGCCGTTGCCGATTGAATCAGTTTTTTTGAGCAAATCAGAATTATTTAGCCAGCTGAAATCCGGGCAGCAATTACTAATTAATTTATCAAAAATTACCAAAAAATCTGGATTGAATTTTGCCAGTAAATTGCTGCCGCCGGTAAAAATCCAAGCGCAAGCCAAAAATCCATTATCAAAATTACTGAATTTTATCAACAAATTTGACGGCAAAATACTAATCGTTTGTGAGTCCAAAGGGCGGCAAAGTGTGCTCTGCGAGCTGCTGGAAAATCATAATTTAACGCCAGAGCCGGTTGAAAATTGGCAAGCATTTTCCCAAAGTCAGCAGAAATTTTGCATCACTAATGCTAATCTGAACGAGGGTTTGCGGACTGAGAAAATTGCAATTATCACTGAGGCAGATTTATTTGGCGCGGCCGTGGTCAAGCAGCAAAGGCGGCGGCGTGCCAAGCATAAGGATTTTGATGAGGCGATTAAATCTCTGGTGGAGATTAAAATTGGCGACCCGATTGTGCATGAAAATTACGGAGTTGGTCGCTATCTGGGGCTAAAAACGCAAACTTTTGATGAATTAGAACAGGACTTTTTGCAATTAGAATATGCCGGCGGGGCAAAACTGATGGTGCCGATGACTTCGCTAAATCTGATTTCTCGTTACTCCGGCGCTGCCACTGAAAATGCGCCATTGCACAAGCTCGGCGGCAATCAGTGGAGTCGTGCCAAGCAAAAAGCTGGCGAATCTTTGTATGATATTGCCGCCGAGCTGTTGGAAATTTACGCCAAACGCCAAGCGCAAGTGGGTTTTGCTTATCCGAAGCCAAGCGATTCTTACTCATCATTTGTTGCCGGATTTCAGTTTGAGGAAACCGCCGACCAGCTCAAAACTATTGCTGAGGTGCTGGCGGATATGCAATCTGACAAGCCGATGGACCGATTAGTTTGCGGCGATGTCGGTTTTGGTAAGACTGAAATTGCTATGCGTGCTGCATTTTTGGCGGTGGAGGCAGGCCGGCAAGTGGCAATTTTAGTGCCGACAACACTACTGGCAAACCAGCATTACCAGTCGTTTTCAGAGCGTTTTAGCAATTATCCGATTAGCATTTCGGCGCTGTCGCGTTTTCAAACCGGCAAGCAGCAAGGGCAAATTAAGCAGCAATTATTGGACGGCAAAATTGATATTGTCATCGGCACTCACAAGCTAATTCACGGCAACATACAATACAAAAAATTAGGGCTGATAATTATTGACGAAGAGCATCGTTTTGGGGTGAAGCAAAAAGAGACGCTGAAAAAACTCAGGGGCCAGAGTGATATTTTGACCATGACTGCCACGCCGATTCCGCGCACTCTGAATATGGCGCTCGGCTCGCTGCGGGAGATGTCAATTATTGCCACGCCGCCGAGGGGTCGTAGCGCCATTCAGACTTTTGTGAGCGTCTGGAATGATGAAACTATTAGCGAGGCTTGCTCGCGGGAACTGCATCGCGGCGGGCAAATTTTCGTGGTTCATAACGATATTGATTCCATTGATAATATGGCGCAAACGCTCAAATCGCTGATGCCGAATGTGCAAATCCGCATCGCTCATGGGCAAATGCCGAGCCGTGAATTGGAGCAAATTATGGCTGATTTTTATCA
>JAAOIF010000047.1 GCA_015163925.1 Candidatus Thioglobus sp. | reverse complement strand
AGTAATAAAATTAGCGTTTTCATTTGGAATTTTTGGCATTTTTAATACTAAATGACCAGTAAAAAAACATTGAAAAAGTGAATAAATATTGCACTAAAAATTGCACCCATTCAGGCTTTGAATACCAGCCAAACAGTATATGCAGCGGGATTCCGAGCGTGCCGTTTTTGTGATTTAGCCAAGTTTTTGATGCGTTAAAAGCTTTGTCAAAAATCCAATGATTTCCAGTTGGTTAATTTATCTGGAAAAGTGAAGATTTTACAGGGCTCAAATTTTGAGATTAATACTAAAAATTTAGTGATTGACCAGTCCGATAATAATGATATTTATAGCACTAACGAGGATATTCGTTACCGCTCAAAAGTGGCTGATATCAAGGCAAAGGGAATGATTTATAATGTCAAAAATCAGAAAATTAAACTCAGCGGAGGGGTGGTCGGACGCTATGAATAAAGTATTTTTAAGAGTATTTTTAGTGATTTTAGGCTTGCTGTCTTGCACGGTTTTTGCCGCCAAAAATGATGCAAAACAAGCCATTCAAATCCAAGCAAATACGGTTGTAATTGACGAGAAAACTGGACTTAGCACTTACAGCGGAAACGCTAAAGTGGTGCATGGTTCATTGGTTCTGAGCGCCCAAAATATATATGTATTTAGCGCCAAAGACGAAGTTACCAAAATCGTGGCTAAGGGTAGTAAAAATCAGCATGCTTACTATAAGCAAAATCAGCCGAACCAGCCGCGTTTTATTGAAGCAAAAGCGTTAAAAATTGTTTATTTTGTTAGCAAGGAATTGATGTATTTGGAGGGCAAAGCGCATTTGGTTCAGGGCTTTAATTCCTTTACCGGCGGCACTTTGGAGTATGATGCTAAAACCGATAGAGTGCTGATTAAGAAATCTAGCGACGGCACTCAGCGAGTCAAATTTAAGATTAAATTATAATTATTTGCAAGATAAAATTGTTAAAAAGTAGCACCTGAAAAAATCTATCGGTATAATTTTGACTTTTAATTTAAGCATAGGATTAGCGATGTCAAAATTAGTTCCACCACACGGTAGCAATGAATTAAAGCCGCTTGCTTTAGATGGTAACGGTCTCAATGCAGAATTAGCAACAGCCCAAAATCTGGCAAAAATTAGCGTTACTTCCAGAGAAGAAGGCGATATTATTATGCTTGGCATCGGCGGTTTCACCCCGTTAGATGGCTTTATGGGCAAGGCAGATTGGCTTGGTGTGGTTGATAATATGACAATGGAAAATGGCTTGTTTTGGCCAATTCCAATTACCCTTTCAACCGATGATGAAGCCGTTCAGGCCGGCGATGAAGTAGCACTTGTCAGCAGCAAAAGTGGCGAAATCCTTGCCACAATGGCGGTCAGTGAAAAATATTCAATTGACAAATCTCACGAGTGCCAGAGCGTTTACAAGACCACAGAAACTGAGCATCCGGGCGTGGCAATGGTAATGGCGCAGGGAAAATATAATCTTGCCGGCAGTATTAAAGTGTTATCCGGCGGCGGTTTTAGCGAAAAATATGGCGATTTATATATGACTCCGATGCAAACTCGGGCTTATTTTGAGGACAAAGGCTGGGCAACTATTGCCGCTTTTCAGACCAGAAATCCGATGCACCGCTCGCATGAATATTTGGCGAAAATTGCCGTTGAGATTTGTGATGGAGTGATGATTCATTCAGTTTTAGGCGGTCTGAAAGCCGGAGATATTCCTGCTGGAGTGCGCTCTGAAGCGATTGCAACTTTGCTTGAAAATTACTTTGTGGATAATACTATTTTGCAATCCGGCTACCCATTAGATATGCGTTATGCCGGTCCGCGAGAGGCGCTTTTGCATGCGCTGTTTCGGCAAAATTACGGCTGTTCGCATTTAATTGTCGGCCGTGACCATGCCGGAGTGGATGATTATTATGGGCCGTTTGATGCGCATAATATTTTTGATGAAATCCCCGCTGATGCCTTAGTAACAAAGGCTTTGAAGATTGATTGGACTTTCTGGTGTCATCGGTGCGGCGGCATGGCAAGTATGAAAACTTGCCCGCATTCAGGCGATGACCGAGTATTATTATCCGGCACGAAGGTCAGAAAAATGCTAACTGATGGCGAGGATTTGCCGGCAGAATTTTCGCGTCCGGAAGTGGCAAAAGTTCTACAAGCCTACTACGCCGGCATTAAGGACGAAGATAAAGTGGAAATTAAGATGAGCGGGCACTCGGCAAAATAATTAAATTTTTTATAAAAATAAATAAAATTAGACAGTATAATATTGATTTTTTTTGGCATAAATTTGCTAAAAAATGAAAACTTTTTAGTTTGATTAATTACTAAGGGAGAAAAAAATGGACATAACTCAAACTCCAATTGCTGGTTTGTCAGCAACTATTTCATTTGAAACAATGCAAATTTTTGTTATTGTGATGGTCTCATTGGTTATTCTGATGACTATTATTGATGTAATTCATAAGAAAAGTATGCGCTGGTTTAATGAAAATGCAGCCGCCGGCAAAGCCAATGCCACTAAGGATTTGAGTGCTGGCGACAAGGCTGGAATTGCTGCTAAAACCATTGTGGAAGATGTGGTTTTGTCCGGTGAATTTTGCTCCACTAAACGCAGAATTGCCCACTTGCTGACGATGTATGGATTTATTTTATTTAATGCGATGACTGCTATTATCATTTTCGGCGGCGCTGAGGCTGCTGCTAATACTTTATATGCGCAACTTTGGCATATTGGGGCGATTATGTTAGCACTCGGCGGCTGGTGGTTTTGGCTGTTTATTCGGGTTGATGTGGCGGCTGAGGGCAACAAATGGTATAACATTGACCGAATGGATATGTTTAGTATTTCCCTGATTGCCACTTCAACTTTTGCCCTGATTTGGTCGTATGTCGGCGGCGGCACTGGCATTAGCTTTGGCTTATTTATCCTCTCGGCAGTGTCATTATTTGGCGGAGTTTTGTGGTCTAAATTTGCTCATATGTTTTTCAAGCCATTTGCCGCTTACGACAAACGCACCACCAAGGCTGACGGCTCTTATATGAATTTGCCTACGATTAATAGAGACGACCCCGAGCAGCGCGCCAGACATTCTATGGAATTATTGGTTGATGCCCCAATGGATATGGGTTTGGGCATCAAGCGTGAAACGCCAAACCATTACTAATTTAATACTAATTTAACTTTAAGAAAAGGATAATAATATGCCAACTTTTGTATATATGACTCGTTGTGACGGCTGTGGACATTGCGTAGATATTTGCCCATCAGACATTATGCACATTGATAAAAAATATCGCCGTGCTTTGAATATTGAGCCGAATATGTGCTGGGAATGCTATTCCTGCGTTAAGGCTTGCCCGCAAAATGCTATTGATGTTAGGGGCTATGCGGATTTTGCGCCACTCGGCCACAGCGTTCGGGTTCTGCGTGATGAGGAAAAAGGCACAATTGCTTGGAAAGTGAAATTCAGAGACGGGCGGGAGAAAAATTTCTTATCGCCCATTACCACTAAGCCTTGGGGCTCGGCAATCCCTAATTTCAGAAATGAGCCAGAACCTACTCAAGAAATGCGTGATAGTGAATTATTATCATTTGAGCCGGAGTCAATTCGCTTGGATGACGGCGGTTTGCATACTTTAGAGTCAAATGGCTTGAAACTTAAAGAGGGAGTTTATTACTAATGAAAACAATTATTGAAGATAATATTGATATTTTAGTTGTCGGCGCTGGTCTGGGCGGCACTGGCGCTGCTTATGAAGCAAAATATTGGGGACGGGACAAGAAAATTGTAATTGCTGAAAAAGCAAATATTGACCGCTCCGGCGCTGTGGCTCAAGGGCTATATGCGATTAACTGCTATATGGGCACGCGCTGGGGTGAGAATAATCCTGAGGACCATGTGCGTTACGCCAGAATGGATTTGATGGGAATGGTGCGTGAGGACTTGGCATTTGATATGGCTCGGCATGTGGATTCGGCGGTGCATAAATTTGAGGAATGGGGCTTGCCGCTGATGAAAAATCCTGAGACTGGCGCTTATATGCGTGAAGGCCGCTGGCAGATTATGATTCACGGCGAATCTTATAAGCCTATCGTTGCTGAGGCGGCGAAAGTGAATGCTGATAAGACTTTCAACCGCATTATGGTAACTCATTTATTGACCGATGATGCTAAGGAAAATCGCATTGCCGGCGCTGTTGGCTTTAATGTCCGCACTGGCAACTACCATGTTTTCAAATCCAAAACTGTAATTTGTGGTGCTGGCGGCGCTTCAAATATTTTCAAACCTCGTTCAGTCGGCGAGGGCGCAGGCCGTGTGTGGTATGCCCCGTGGTCCTCTGGTTCGGCTTATGCTTTGATGATTGAAGCCGGGGCGAAAATGACGCAAATGGAAAATCGCATCGTTCTGGCTCGTTTCAAAGACGGCTACGGCCCGGTCGGCGCATACTTTTTGCACTTGCACACTTACACCCAAAACGCTTACGGCGATGAGTATGAATCCAAGTGGTTTCCGGCATTAACAGAAATGGTCGGCAAGGCATATTTGGACACTGAAAACCAACATTTTTCACACAAACCAATTCCAACTTGCTTACGAAATCATGCCTTCATTTCCGAAGTAGCAGCCGGTCGTGGGCCAATTCATATGGTAACAGTGGAAGCATTTCAAGACCCACATTTGGAGGAAGTCGGATGGGAAAATTTCTTAGGAATGACCGTTGGGCAGGCGGTATTATGGGCTGCAACTGACATTGACCCTAAATACATCAACCCCGAATTGACCACTTCCGAGCCGTATGTAATGGGCTCACACGCCACTGGTTGCGGCGCTTGGTGCTCTGGTCCGGAGGATATTTCCGGCGATATTCCTGAATACTTTTGGGGCTATAACCGGATGATGACTGTCGAGGGCTTGTTCGGCGCTGGCGATGCTGTCGGAGGCACGCCGCACGCATTTTCATCCGGCTCATTCACCGAAGGGCGCTTGTCGGCAAAAGCCGCTTGCAAATATATTGACGATGGCAAAGCTGAAGGCATCAGCGTCTCTAAAGAGCAAATTGCCGAACGCAAAGAAGAAATCTTTAGACCTTTGGAAACTTACACAGTCGGTCGGAATGAAATAGTCGGCGGCACTGTTAGTCCGAGTTATATCCTGCCATTTCCCGGCCTCCAGCGCTTGCAAAAATTGATGGACGAGTACGCCGGCGGAGTTACAGTCCAGTATATGACTAACGATAAATTGCTAAATATGGGCTTGCACAAGCTGAAGATTTTGGAGGAAGATTTGGAGAAAATCGGCGCTGAGGATATTCATCAGCTGCTGCGGGCTTGGGAGCTAAAACACCGGCATCGCACCTCTGAATGCGTGGTTCAGCATACTTTGTTCCGTGAGGAAACGCGCTGGCCCGGCTATTACTACCGTGGCGATAAGATGAAATTGGACGATGAAAATTGGCATGTTTTGACGACTTCTCAGCGTGACCGCAAAACTGGCGAATACACAATGGAAAAGCAGCCTTTGTATCATTTAGTTGATGAAAAATAGTTGATGAAAAATAGTTGAAAAAATAAAAAAAATCTGACCCATAATTTTGGTCTGATTTAATTTAAAAAGGCCAGCATTTGTTGGTCTTTTTTATCGCAGGATAACTCAAAATGGATATTTTAGAAAAATCTGATAAGCAAATATTAGCCATTGCCCGCCCGCTGTGGGACGATTTGGTGAAATTTTCTAACAATGCAAATTATGGCGCTTTCACCAGAAATTTCTCTGAGGAAATGCTGCGTGGGGCGAATGAAATTGAAATGGGCAAGCAATTTGCTCGCAGCGAGCTGACCAGAAATTTAGCGCCAGATGTGGAATTTTTAGGCACAATTCGGCGCGGCAAGCATATTACTGTTTTGTTCAAGCAAAAACACAAGAAAAAATCCGGCGAGTGGTTAGGGCGCTTGGTGCTTGGGTTTGAGGACGGAGAGATTAAAATTTTTGGCGCTACTATTTTTTAAATGCTAACGCATTATGGTAATTGAAGACGGCAAATTTGTGGAACTCAGCTATAAGGTGATTGATAAAAAAACCGGCGATGTGCTGCGGTCAGTGGAGTTTCCGCTCGGCTACATTCACGGCATCAGCGAGATTTTATCAGCCGAAGTAACTGCCGAATTGGTCGGGCATATTGAGGGCGATGTGATTAAATTGCCGGTGGATATTGACAAAATCTACGGCCCCAGAGATGAGTCATTAGTGTTCACCGATAGCATTGAAAATGTGCCGGAGGACTACCGCACAGTGGGTTTGAGCGTTACTATGGCAAATGCCAAGGGCGAGCAAAAAGAGTTTATTGTAACGCGGGTGGATGAAAAATCCGTAACTGTTGATGGCAATAATCCTTTGTGTGGGCGGCAGGTGATTTTTATCCTTGAAGTGCTGAAAGTCCGCGAGCCGACTGACGAAGAGGCAAAACTCGGCGGTCCGGTGGAGGATATTTTGAATATTCCAAATACACAAAAAATACACTAATTATGGCAGAAAATAAACCAATAGATTTTACTAAATCTGAGCTTGAAATCATCCAAAAACACATTGATAATCGCTGGCGTGAAAAAGACCATAATCTGCATTTAGGCGATATTGAAGTTGGCGGAAAAGCCCAGCCGGCTGCGGTTTGGGAGCATAAACATTACACTTTTATTATTATTAAAATGAATGCATTTTGCTATAAAAATTTGTTCTATTTTCTACGGGATAAACGCTTTGATAGCGGCGTTGATGAGTTTAGCGATTTGGATGAATGTGTGGATAAATTGATGAAAACGCAAGCGGATTTTTCATTGTCAAAAAGCACTCAAAGCATTAAAAAATCTGAAGACAAAAAGTAGTATTTTTGCTTTTTGCCCAAGCTTTGATATAATTCCCATAATTTATTTTGGGGATAGGGTATGGAAGTGCCGTATTTAGGACAATTAAGTGCAATAGAATCACTGTTTTTTGTGATTTTTAGCGTCTCTATTTTGTTTGGCGCAGTCGCACAAAAAACCGATTTTTGCCCTTTGGGTGGGATTGCAGATTACATCCACCGCGGCAATAGCGGACGATTATCAATGTATTTTTTCGCCATCGCCATTGCAATTCTCGGCGTTAGCGTGTTTGAAACTTTAGAAATATTTAGCGTTGAAAACACCCGTCCGCCTTACCGAATGCCGCAATTTTTCTGGCCTGCTTATTTGGTCGGCGGGGTTTTATTTGGCGTGGGAATGAGCCTCTGCCGCGGCTGTGGAATGCGCAGTACCTCAAATCAGCGGTGGTTTTTGGCGGCGTGAAAATCAATCCGCAGATGCAAAAACTCCGTTCTGGAGTGGATATTTTGGTTGCCACGCCGGGGCGTTTATTGGATTTGTTTTCGCAAAATG
>JAAOIF010000046.1 GCA_015163925.1 Candidatus Thioglobus sp. | reverse complement strand
AGCTAACTTAGGTAAAATAACGCTTTTTTATACTAAAAAAACATTCAAAACATTATGTTTGACAATAAACTTTTTGAAGATTGGTTAGATAAAGAAGCAACCAAAGCCATGCAAAAAATTACTTCGGGAGAGACGACAACCTCAAACGAAATGATAATTTTAGTGCTCAAGGCACAAACCAATCATATTACTCATATGGAGCAAGATTTACGCGGCGAAATGGTAAGTTTGGGGCAAGATTTACGCGGCGAAATGGTAAGTTTGGGGCAAGATTTACGCGGCGAAATGGTAAGTTTGCGTAAAGATATGGACAAACGCTTTGAGCAAGTGGACAAACGCTTTGAGCAAGTGGACAGGCGCTTTGATGCGGTTATTAGTAGAATAGATAATTTTATGAAATGGTCATTTTCCACGACACTTATAGTAGGCGGATTTGTTGTAGCTGCTATTCGTTATTTGTAAAAATTGAACAGGCACAGACTTCTCTTTGCATTTTGTGAGAAGAAATAATGCTATGATTTTTGATGTAATTACCCTGTTTCCGCAAATGTTTTCAGCGCTTAAAGATGAAGGGGTGATTGCCCGTGGGATTAAAAAATCTCTGCTGTCGATTAACACTTGGCAGCTCAGAGATTTTAGTGATAAAAGCCATAGAAATATTGACGATTCGCCGTATGGCGGCGGGGCTGGAATGGTGATGCAAGTGCAGCCGATTCGTAAATGTATTAAAAAAATCAAGCAAAAAAATCCAGCTACTCAAGTGATTTATCTCTCGCCTCAGGGTCAAAAACTTAATCATAATTTAGTGTTAGAGTTGGCGGAATTAAAGGCAATTACCTTGCTCTGTGGGCGTTACGAAGGGGTTGATGAGCGGGTGATTGAGAGTGATATTGATAGGGAAATTTCCATTGGCGATTTCGTTATTAGCGGCGGCGAGCTGGCGGCTATGGTGCTAATTGACAGCGTTTCTCGGCAGATTTCTGGGGTGCTGGGCAATCAAAATTCTTTGGCTGATTCATTTGCGCAAGGCTTGCTTGATTATCCGCATTACACCCGCCCTGAAACCGTTGATGGGCAAGGCGTTCCGGAGGTTTTGCTGAGTGGGCATCAGGCAAAAATCGATACTTGGCGTAAGGAAAAATCATTTGAAAATACTCAGAACAAACGCCCAGACTTGTTATATAATTCACTCCGATTAAAACAAAAAAGGAAAATATTATGAAAGTTATAACAGCAATTTTGAGGCCGAATAAGTTGGAAGGTGTGCGTAAAGCCTTGTCAGAAGTAGGGGTTTCTGGCATTACTGTAACCGAAGTTAAAGGCTTTGGACGGCAAAAAGGCCATACAGAAATGTATCGTGGCTCAGAATATCAGGTGGATTTTTTACCTAAAATTAAATTAGAAATTGCAATTTCAGCTGCTAAATTAGACGCAGTTGTTGAGGCAATTATTAATGTGGCAAGCTCTGGAAAAGTCGGCGATGGCAAGATTTTTGTGAGCAACTTAGAAAAAGTCATTCGCATTAGAACTGGCGAAACCGACCAAGATGCACTTTAAGGAGAAAGTTATGAAAAAAATATTAATACTATTGTTTTTACTGCCGGCGGGTGTTTTGGCAGATGATTTGAATGGCGCAGATACGGCGTGGATTTTGACCTCAACCGCATTGGTTTTGTTGATGATATTGCCGGGTTTGGCGTTGTTTTATGGCGGCTTGGTGCGCAGCAAAAACATTCTATCAATACTTATGCAATGCTTTTCTATTGCTGGGATTGTATCAATTTTATGGTTAGTGGCAGGCTACTCAATCGCCTTTGCTGACGGTAATTTATACTTCGGCAGCCTGTCTAAATTTATGCTCAGCGGGGTCACAGAAGACTCGCTGCATGGCAATATTCCTGAGGGTTTATTTGCATTATTTCAGATGACATTTGCAATTATCACTCCGGCGCTGATTATTGGCAGTTTTGCCGAACGGATGAAATTCTCGGCGGTTTTGCTTTTTAGTGGAATTTGGGTGCTGCTGGTTTATGCTCCGATTGCGCACTGGGTCTGGGGCGGCGGCTGGTTGCAGCAGATGGGAGTGTTGGATTTTGCCGGCGGCTTAGTGGTTCATATTACTGCTGGCGTGTCGGCGCTGGTGGCGGCGATTGTGCTGGGGCCGAGGGTTGGATTTCCGTCAAAACCGATGCCTCCGCACAATATGACTATGACTATTACTGGCGCAGGAATGCTGTGGATTGGCTGGTTTGGTTTTAATGGTGGCTCGGCGCTGGCGGCAAATAGCGATGCGGCAATGGCAATGTTGGCAACTCATATTTCAGCTGCGGCTGCGGCGATGTCTTGGATGTTTTATGAGTGGATTAAATTTGGCAAACCGACCGCACTCGGCACAGTTACCGGCATGGTCGCCGGGCTTGGAACTATCACTCCGGCATCAGGTTTTGTCGGTCCGGCAGGCGCTTTGGTAATTGGCATTTTGGCAGGCTTGATATGCTTTAATGCGGTGATTTTCGTCAAGCAAAAATTCAAAATTGACGACTCATTAGATGTGTTTCCGGTGCATGGAATTGGCGGAATGTTAGGCGTATTATTGGCAGGTGTTTTTGCTTCAAGTGAGCTCGGATTATTCAGCGGACACGGCTTGCCAGCTGGCTTGACGATTGCCTCACAGCTCGGCATTCAGGCGCTTGCAGTGTTGGCAGTGGGCGTTTATGCGGCTGTTGCGACTTTCATAATCCTTAAAATAGTCGGGCTGATTACTGGCTTGCGAGTTAGCAAAGAAGAGGAACAGCAAGGCTTAGACCTCATTTCACACGAAGAAAAAGGCTACAATTTGTAGTAATAGTTTTGAAAAGTTAGGCGAGTTTTTTGCGTATAATTAACAAATTATTTTTTAAATTTTTTGTAAATAAATGCAAGCTAAAAACCCTTTAACTGGTGCGATGGTGGCGCTGATTACGCCAATGTTTGATGATGGTTCGCTGGATTTTGACTCACTTAAAAATCTGGTGGAATTTCATATTAACGAGGGCAGCAGCGGGATTGTTTCAATGGGCACAACCGGCGAGAGCGCTACGCTAAATCAGGCCGAGCATATTGAAGTGATGCAAAAAACTGTTGAATTTGCGCGTGGCAAAATTCCAATTATTGCCGGCACTGGTGCTAATTCAACCGCTGAGGCAATTGAGCTGACCTTGGCGGCGAAAGACATCGGCGCTGCTGCTGCTTTATTAGTAACGCCATATTACAACAAACCCACTCAGGAAGGGCTTTACCAGCATTACAAAGCCGTTGCTGAGGCAGTGGAAATTGAGCAAATTTTGTATAATGTGCCGAGCCGAACTGCTGTGGATTTGTCGGTGGAGACCGCCGTGCGCTTGGCTGGAATTGATAATATTATCGGCATAAAAGATGCAACTGGCGATTTGAGCGTTGGCAAGGAATTAATAGCAAAATGTCCGCCCGGATTTATGTTTTACAGCGGCGATGACGGCACGGCGATTGAGTTTATTTTGCTCGGCGGGCACGGCGGAATTTCGGTCAGCAGCAATATTTCCCCAAAATTAGTCTCACAGGCTTATAATGCTGCTTTGGCTGGCGATGGCGATTTGGCGCATTCGATTGATGCAAAATTACGCGGCTTGCACCAGAATTTATTCATTGAATCCAACCCGATTCCGGTGAAATGGGCCTTGTATAAAATGAACAAATGCGAGGCCGGAATGCGCTTGCCGCTGACTAAATTATCGGGCGAGGCGCAAATTATTTTAGAGCAAGATTTATTATCATTAGGAGTTGTATAAATGTTAAAAAAATTACTAATTACCTTTCTGGCGTTGGCTTTGGGCGGCTGTTTTTCATTTGCCGATAAGAAAAAATCGCAAACAACAAGTGGCCTCGGCGAGCGCGATATTAAATATTATGCGAATAAAACCGTCAGCTCATTAGAAGTGCCGCCGGATTTGACCAAGCCCAGCTCTGAAAATGCCTTCAGACTAAGCGAATATGTCAGCGGATTGCAAGAGCAAACTGTTACTTTTTCTGATAAAGACAAGTCCAAAAAGTCTGAAATTTTGCAATCTTCAACCAATATTCAAGTGAAAAAATCGGGCAATCGGCGCTGGTTATTGGTTGATAAAAAGCCAGATGAGGTCTGGAATTTGACCAGAAGTTTCCTTAAATCTAACGGTTTTGCCATTAAAAAAGCGAATAAAAAAACTGGACTGATAGAAACTGATTTTTTGGAAAATCGCCCTGATATTCCAGACCAATCTTTGGGATTTATTCGTGCTGCTTTGAAGGATTTAATCAATGCCAGATATGCCCTGCCGGTGATTGATAAATACCGCGCTCGGATTGAGCCGACTGAGAATCCAAACCAGTCGGAAGTGTTTTTATCCTTGACTTCGGTGGAGGAAGTGGCGACCAGTAATCAGAGCACTCAGAGCGAAAATACCACTTGGCAGGCGCGTTCTAAGGACGAGGCGTTGGAGACTGAAATGCTATATCGGCTAATGGTTTTCCTCGGCAGCGACCAGTTGGCGGCGAAGGAAAAAATCACTAATGCTCGGCAGGCCAAGCGAATAAAAGTCAAGCTATCAACCGATATTAACGGCTACGGGAAATTAATTATTCCGCTAAATCAGTATGAGGCATGGCGGAATGTCGGCTGGGCGTTTGACCAATTAGAGATTGACATTGAGGACAAAGATGTGAAAGAAGGCAGCTTTTATATCAACATCGCCAGAGCCAAAGATAGGGGAATTTTGTCCAGATTATTTGGCGAAAGTGCGATTAGAAAATCTTTCCAAATTTTGGTAAAACAGATTAGCGAAGGCGTAACTGAAGTGTATTTTAACGATTTGTCTGAGAAAAATGAGCAAGCAACCATTGACTTTAGCCATCAATTTTTAGGCAAATTAGTCAAGCAATTTTAAGTGAATTTTTGGCGTGTTAGCAAAAACAACTATTGCAAAAATCACTCAGCAAAAAATCCTATTAGGCGATTTATCAGACGCAGAATTAGGCGAATTTTGCCAAGTAGCAAACCGGCAATATCGCTTAGGCAAGCCGATTATTAGCGACCAAGATTATGATTTTATCTATCTTGCTGAGCTCAAAAATCGCACTCCAAATCATCCATTACTCCAAGCCGTAGAGCCTGAGGGGCAAGGGTTTGCGGAGGAAAAAGTGCTGCTGCCAGAGGTGATGCTTTCAACCGATAAAGCCTATTTATGGGAAGAAATTAGCAAGTGGATTGAGCGTTTGCAAAAATCGGCGGCTGAGATTAATTTAGCGGCAAATTTAATTAACATAAAAGCCACGCCAAAACTTGATGGCTTTGCCGGTTTTGATGATGGTAGCCGGCTTTTCACTCGTGGAGACGGCAAAAAAGGCAGCGATATTTCCAGAGTTTTCGCCAGAGGATTAGAGGTTTTTAACGGCAATAAACGCGGGCAGGGGGCTGGTGAAATTGTGGTGAAAAAAAGCTATTTTGAAAAGTATTTATCCAATAATTTTGAATATCCGCGTAATTTTCAAGCCAGTTTGATTAAGGAAAAAACTCTGGACGAATTAGCCCAAAAAGCCATTGACGACAAGGCTGCGCTGTTTGTGCCATTTGTGCAATTACCGATTTGGGCGGGCAGCATTCAGGCGCTAAGTGATGAGTTTGAGACAATCGTTTTGCAAGTCAGCGGCAGTGTGGATTTTGATGTGGATGGCGTGGTTTTTGAGGCGACTAATGAGGATTTAAAGCGGCAGATGGGCGCTAATCGCAAGTTTCACCGCTGGCAAATTGCCTTTAAGGAAAATAAGGATAAGGCTCAAGTCAAAGTCCTATCAGTAACGCCACAGGTCGGGCGTACCGGCAAAATTACTCCGGTGGCGGAGCTTGAGCCGACAATGCTAAGTGGCGCTAAAATCACTCGGGCGACCGGACATCATTACGGCTTGGTCAAAGAGCAAGGTTTGGGCGCTGGAAGTGTGATTGAGCTGCTGCGGTCGGGCTTGGTAATTCCAAAAATCAATAAAGTTTTAAAGCCGGTAAAGCCCCAAATTATTGACAACTGCCCGAGCTGTGGCGAGCCGTTAGTCTGGGACGGGGATTTTTTGATGTGCAAAAATAGCAATAATTGCCCGGCGCAAATTATTGGTTTAATGGCGTATTTTTTTAAGATTTTGGCAAATAATGACGGCTTTGGAATCAAAACTATTGAAAAATTATATCAGCACAAAATTCGCCAAGTTTCAGAAATTTATGCCCTAAAACCCAGTGATTTAGCGGCTATGGGCTTTGGCGATAAAACTTCTGAAAATCTAATAACTCAATTAAAAAGGTCACGCGCCGAGCAAATTGAAGATTGGCGATTTTTGTCGGCTTTTGGCGTAATTCGGCTGGGTTTGGGCAATAGTGAAAATTTGCTGAAATATTATAATTTGGATGAAATTTTTTCGCTGAATTTAAGCCAAATTTCAAATATTGATGGTTTTGCTGATTTGACTGCTAAAATTATTATTGATGGTTTAGGCGGTATTAGGACTGAGTTTGAGCGTTTGAAAAAGTATAATTTTAACTTGGAAAATACTATTTTAAAAGCAGATTTTCAAAGCCAAAATCATTCTTTATTTGGCAAAAAATTAGTCTTTACTGGCAAAATGAGCAGTTCCAGAGATTTAATGAAAAAACACGCAAAGTCAATTGGCATAAAGGTTGTGGCAAGTGTAAGTGCTAAAACTGATTATCTGGTGGCTGGCGAAAATGTTGGGCAGAAAAAAATTGATTTGGCAAGTTCCAATCAGGTGAAAATCATCAGCGAGCCAGAATATTTATTGATGATCAATGGCTTGTGAAAACAAAACTTGCATAAAAATATTTTTTAGTTATAATTGTTAAATTATTTTCCAAAGTCGGAAATTAACCAAGAACATAGGCATTTATTTAAGTTTGATTTTTTCTAATTATTTAGAATATTTAGAAGGAATTGTTTAAAGCGTTTTTTTGCCAGTTCCACGATGGAACTATTGTAGATTTGGCAGCCAACGGCACAGAAGCCAGCTGTCATTTGTATTTTTTTTTGCAAGTGGCGGCTGGCTTTTTTTTGTTTTTTACAAAAGTAGGAGGATTTATGAGAATGATAACAGCAATTATCAAGCCATTTAAGCTTGATGATGTCAGAGAAGCATTATCAGAAATTAATGTTTCTGGCATAACAGCAACAGAAGTCAAAGGTTTTGGACGGCAAAAAGGACACACAGAGCTTTATCGTGGGTCAGAATATACGGTAGATTTTTTGCCAAAAGTCAAGTTAGAAATTGGCGTGGAAAAAGAGCAAGTTGATGCTGTAATTGAAGCAATTAGCGCCTCCGCAAAGTCTGAAGGTGAAGGCAGCGTTGGCGATGGCAAGATTTTTGTTAACAATTTAGAAAAAGTGGTGC
>JAAOIF010000045.1 GCA_015163925.1 Candidatus Thioglobus sp. | reverse complement strand
TAATGTGCGGATGAAGGCGTTGAATCTGACGCCGATTTTCCCCGAGCGCACTAATCCCCTGCCCTGGATTAACCATTGGTTGGATTCTGATAATGTCCAAGTTGCCCCGCAAGAGACATGCCAACCAATTCCGATAATCGAAATATTAATTGGTCTAGAGATGGTGGTTCTGCAAATGTTGCAACTTTAACTGCAGACGGCTTGCTAACTGCCCTCCGCCCCGGCTCAATAGTTGTTGTAGCCACTGCTGCCAAAGAGCCACTCCGGCAAATCGTTGCAAATGGCGGCGCTGAGTCCTCTGTGGTGCTAAATAATGTCATCGGCAAAAAGGGCAATTACGGCTACAATGTAAGCACAGAAAGCTATGGCGATATGCTGAAAATGGGCATTTTAGACCCAACCAAAGTGGTGCGGGCGGCGCTCCAGCATGCGGCTAGTATTTCTGGTTTGATGATTACTACTGAGGCGATGATTACGGAAATTCCTCAGGCTGCTGTGGCGGTCGGAGCTGCCCCGGATATGGGCGGAATGGGCGGTATGGGCGGAATGATGTAATTTTTTGCTGCGTCTTTTTCCTTTCTGACTGCGTTGGATTTTTAAAATATTCGGTCGTTTAGGAGAGCTAAACTCCGCTCATATTTTAAAAATCCGCCTTGCAGAAAGAAAAAATACTTGTTAATTTACTTACTGATAACGGCTTTTTTTGTTGCTAAGGTATTGAATTTTTAAAATGTTCGGTCATTTAGGCTTACTAAATTCCTTTCAAATTAAAAAAATCCGCCTTGCAGAAAACAAAAATACTTGTTAATTTACTTATTAAAGGCTGAATTTTTGTAAATTTTAACTTAATAAAAAAGCCCCGTTTTGATGGGGTTTTTTTTGGTATGATAGCTGCCAAATTTCACAAACTAAACAGATGAGCGATTACAATTCCACCTCCATTGAAGTCCTGACCGGCTTAGAGCCAGTGCGCAAACGCCCGGGAATGTACACTGATACCGAGCGCCCCAACCACTTAGCCCAAGAGGCGATTGACAATAGTGTTGATGAGGCGGTGGCTGGGCATGCCGCAAAAATTACTGTGGTGCTTTACGCGGACGGCTCGCTGTCGGTTGAGGACGATGGACGCGGTATGCCGGTTGACATTCACCCAAAAGAGGGACTGCCCGGCGTGGAGGTAATTTTGACCAAACTCCACGCCGGCGGCAAATTCTCCAACGATTCTTACCAATTTTCAGGCGGCTTGCATGGGGTCGGAATTTCGGTGGTGAATGCCCTCTCAAGCTTGGTTGAAGTTTGGATTAAACGCAACTCAAAACACTACCACATCAGCTTTTCTGGCGGTTTTAAAAAAACTGATTTAGTAGAAATTGATACTGTTGGAAAAAATAATACTGGCACAAAAGTCAAATTTACGCCTGACGCACAGTTTTTTGATACTGTCAAATTTTCAGCCAGCAAACTCCGCCACAACCTGCGGTCTAAAGCGGTTTTGTGTCCGGGTTTGGAAATTCATTTTCATAATGAAATTGATAATACTCAAGACAAATGGCTTTATAAAGAGGGGCTAAAAGATTATTTATCAATGGCGCTTGATGGCTTGGATTGCCTGCCAGAATCACCTTTTATCGTGGATTTTGCCACTCCCGAGCAGCAGCTAAATTGCTCATTAGCATGGACTCAATATAACACTAATATTGTTGCTGAGAGCTATGTGAATTTGATTCCGACAACCAACGGCGGCACCCATGTAAATGGCTTGAGGTCGGGCTTAACCGATGCTTTGAAGGAATTTTGCGAGTTCAGAAATCTATTGCCGAAAAACATCAAATTGACCCCAGATGATGTCTGGCAAAAAATCGCTTTTGTGTTATCAATAAAAATGCTGGACCCGCAATTTTCTGGTCAAACCAAAGAGCGGCTGTCGTCTCGGGAGAGCGCTGGATTTGTGGCAAATGTGATAAAAGATGCCTTTAGTTTATGGCTAAATGAGCATACAAAAGTTGCCGAGCAGATTGCCGAATTAGCAATTTTGAACGCTCAAACCAGACTCAAAACCGGCAAGAAAATCATTCGCAAAAAAATCATCAGCGGCCCGGCACTTCCCGGAAAACTCTCAGACTGCAGCAGCAGCGACCTCAACCAAACTGAGGTTTTTTTAGTGGAAGGCGACTCCGCTGGCGGCAGCGCAAAACAGGCAAGAGACAAGGAATATCAGGCAATTCTGCCCTTGCGCGGCAAAATTCTCAACACTTGGGAGGTGGATTCTGACCAAGTTTTATCCAGCAATGAAATCCACGACATCAGCGTTGCCATTGGGCTTGAGCCAAATAATGATGACCTCAGCGGGCTGCGATACGGCAAAATTTGCATTCTTGCTGATGCCGATTCCGATGGCGCTCACATTGCTACGCTGATTTGCACCCTGTTTGTTAAGCATTTTCCGCAGCTGATTAAAAATGGCAGCGTTTATATTGCTATGCCGCCGCTGTATCGGATTGACGCCGGCAAGCAAGTGTTTTATGCGCTTGATGACATTGAACGAGACGGGATTATTAGTAAGATTGAAAAGGAAAATCAGCGGGTGAAAATTCAGGTTCAGCGCTTCAAGGGGCTGGGGGAAATGAACCCTTCTCAACTGCGTGAAACCACTATGCTGCCTGACACTCGGCGATTAATTCAGCTGACTTTGGACAATCCGGCGGAGGTTTTTCAGACTATGGATATGCTGCTGAGTAAAAAACGCGCCCCGGACCGCAAAAAATGGTTAGAGGAAAAAGGCAATCTTGCTAATGTCTGATGGCAAAAAGTCAAAATAAATCCAAAGCAGTAATTTTATTATCAGGCGGATTGGACTCCGCCACCACGCTTGCAATCGCCTCCGCAGAAGGGTTTGAGTGCTACGCCCTAAGTTTTGATTATGGGCAAAAACAAAAATCAGAGCTAAAATCAGCTGCTAAAATCGCTAAAAATTTTGGCGTTTTGGAGCATAAAATTATGCAAATTGCCTTGTCTGATTTTGGCGGCTCGGCGCTAACTGATAAAAATATTGAAGTGCCGGTATTTAAGAAAAGTGCTGAAATTCCAATAACTTATGTGCCGGCGAGGAATACGATTTTCCTCTCATTTGCTCTGGCTTGGGCGGAGGTTTTGGCTTGCCAAAATATTTTCATCGGCGTAAATGCTTTGGATTATTCTGGCTATCCGGATTGCCGCCAAGACTACATTTCTGCCTTTGAAGCGATGGCAAATTTAGCCACAAAGCAAGCTGTGAGCGGGCAAAAACTCTCAATTCTGACTCCACTTATCAAGCTCAATAAAGCCCAAATTATCCAAAAAGGAATTACTCTTAAAGTGGATTATTCCATCACTACCAGCTGCTATCAGGCTGATGAAAATGGGCTGGCGTGTGGATTTTGTGATGCTTGCGAATATCGTAAATCTGGCTTCAAATCCGCCAAAATCCCCGACCCGACCCACTATAAATAACCTTAAAAATACTTATAATTTTTTTTAAATTTAGCCTTGTTTTGTGTTTATTTGACGATAAAATGACAGTTTTAATCTATCAGGAAATTACAAATGAGTATTGAAGAAAGAGTAAAAAAAGTTGTCGCCGAGCAGTTAGATGTAAGTGGTGAAATTGATAATAACGCCTCTTTTATTGATGATTTAGGCGCTGATTCGTTGGATACAGTTGAATTAGTAATGTCTTTGGAAGAGGAATTTGAGTGCGAAATTCCAGACGAACAAGCCGAAAATATCACCACAGTTCAGCAAGCCATCGATTATGTTAATAATAATTTGTAATTTGTAATTATTAATTTAACAAAAACGCTTTGTTTTTAACAGGGCGTTTTTTTTATTTAAAATTATGCACAAAAGAAGAGTTGTTATCAGCGGTTTGGGTATGGTTTGCCCGGTTGGCTTGAATGTAAAAGAGTCTTGGGAAAATATCCTCGGCGGCAAATCTGGCATAAAATCACTTAGAAATATAGAAACAAACGGGCAATCAGTTACTTTTGGCGGCTCGGTCAGAGGCTTTGAAATCACCGATTACCTCAGCCTCAAGCAAGCCAAAAAAATGGACATTTTCATCCATTATGGTATGGCAGCTGGGATTCAAGCCATTACCGACAGCGGAATTGAAGTAACTGATGAAAATTCCCATCGCATCGGAGTTGCCATCGGCGCTGGAATCGGCGGCCTGAGCACCATTGAGAAAACTGCCGATTTATTCAGAGAAAAAGGCGCAAAACGCATCTCGCCATTCTTCGTCCCGTCCTCAATTATCAATATGATTTCGGGAAATTTATCCATTCAATACGGAATGAAAGGGCCGAATTTCGCCATCGTAACCGCCTGCACCACCGGCACTCATAACATCGGCGATGCCGCACGGCTAATAGAATACGGCGATGCTGATGTGATGGTTGCTGGCGGCGCTGAAATGTCAACTACTAATTGTGGCTTGGGCGGATTTGCCGCAGCCCGCGCGCTTTCCACTCGGAATGACGACCCGGAAACTGCCTCTCGCCCTTGGGACAAAGACCGGGACGGCTTCGTGCTTGGAGACGGCGCTGGAGTGGTAGTGTTGGAGGAATTGGAGCATGCAAAAGCCCGTGGCGCTAAGGTTTACGCCGAAGTGTTAGGCTACGGTATGAGTGGCGATGCTTATCATATGACCTTGCCCTCAAAGGGTGGCGAGGGGGCGGCGAGATGTATGGAAAATGCCTTGCGGAATGCTGGTGTGAGCCCTGAAAAAGTTGATTACATCAACGCTCACGGCACTTCCACACCAGCCGGAGACCAAGCCGAAACCGATGCTGCAAAATTAGCTTTGGGCGCTCATGCCTATAAAATTGCGATGAGTTCTACCAAATCTATGACCGGACATTTGCTCGGTGCGGCTGGCGGAATTGAGGCGATTTTCACGGCTTTGGCGATTAAAAATCAAGTTGCCCCGCCGACCATAAACCTCTTAAACCAAGACCCAGACTGCGATTTAGACTATGTGGCAAATCAGGCAAGAGAGATGAAAATCAATTATGCCATTTCCAATTCGTTCGGATTCGGCGGCACAAATGGCTCAATCGTGCTGGGCAAAATCAACTAATTTGCGCTTACATCCGAGCCATTAATTAGCTCTTTGACGAACTCATAAACGCTAATTGCACCGTTTTGAACACTGTGCAAAACCGCTTCCTTATTGGCAATTAGCGACCAACTCCAGCAAGGATATCAAGGCAATGCTCGGTCTGGTGCTGCATGATGACATTTTAATATTGGCAACTCATCTGTTTAATCAGGACGCAAAAGAGGTGATGAATTTCATCAAGGATTTGGCTCACAAGGGCGAGAATTTATCGAATGCTTTGCGGGATCTCAGCAGTTTATTTCATCAAATTTCAATGGCGAAAATCATTAAAAATCCGCAAATTTCTGCTGAAATTAAAGCTTTAGCGGCTAAGATTTCTCATCAAGACTTGCAGATTTTTTATCATTTTTCAACTCATGGAAGCTCTGAGATAGCACTTGCCCCGAGCGAGCAAATCGGCTTTGAGATGACTTTATTAAAAATGCTTACTTTCAATTCTGCTGAAAATATTGCTGAAAATATTACTGAAAATATTGCTGAAAAAAAAACAGTAAAAATCGCCAATAAAATCAGCTCTCAAGCCGAATGGGAGGCTTTAACAGTAACTCTAAAATTCAATGTGGCAGCCGCTATGTTGCTTAAAAATACCATTTTTACTGACTTTAAAAATGGAGTTTTAACTCTTATTTTGGATGAAAAATACTCCAATTTATTAACTGAAAATATCCATTTAGAAATCTCAAAAGTCTTGCAAAATCATTTTGGCGAATTAACTATTAAAATTAATTTGGCAAAACCTAAATCTCAAACCTTAGCACAAAAGCAATCTCAGCAAAATGATGAAAAAAAAGCCAAATTGCAAGAGGATTTTTTAAATGATAAAAATGTGCAAAAATTACAACAAACTTTTCAAGCAAAAGTAGATTTACAAAGCATTCAAGCAGTTGAAAATATTAGTAATGCTGAAAATTCTGAAAAATCAGCAGCCATTAACCGATGATTGAAGCACTTAACAAAGCCTTTTGCGTGCTGCCCGGAGTAGGCGGCAAAAGCGCTCAACGCTTTGTCTATCACCTCTTAGAGAAAAATCGTGAAGGCGGCTTAGAGCTTGCTAAAGCCTTAATTAATGCTATGGAAAATATCAAAAATTGTGCCTCTTGCCGGACTTTGAGTGAGAAAAAACTTTGCGATATTTGTGCAAATCACAAGCGCGACCAAGCGCAATTATGCGTTGTGGAAACGCCGGCGGACATTTATGCGATTGAGAAAAGTGGCGCTTATCAGGGCAAATATTTTGTGCTAAGTGGCTATTTATCGCCGATTGATGGGGTCGGTGCGGCTGAACTCGGCTTGGATGAATTGCAACAAAAATTAAATCAGCAGCAAGTCAAAGAGATTATTTTGGCGACTAATGCCACGATTGAGGGCGAGGTAACGGCGCATTACATCAGCAATATGGCGCAGCAATTTGATATTCAAATCACCCGCATCGCCCATGGAATTCCAATCGGCGGTGAGCTGGAATATGCCGATATTAACACCATCGCCCATGCCCTGTCGGGGCGCAAAAAATACCTATCAGATTAAAGTGATACTTGCGGAATAGTGGCAAAAATTTCAAAGCTAAAATATTTGCAGATTGGCAGATTTTTGAGTGATTTGTTAAAAAATCAGACTAATCGCTAACAATTCTAAAGCCGATGTCTGCTGATTTTTCAGCGGGTGCGGATTGCTGATTTAAGTTAAAAATATCATCAAAAGAGCGCCAGCTGCCGCCTTTCACAGTTTTTTCCGACTCGGCTTCAGCCCAAATCCATTCCCAAACATTGCCATACATATCATACAAAGCCCACTTGTTCGGCGCTAATGACTTAACATTTTGCGCCGATTGGCTGGCATTATTCCCACAAGAATAGGCATTCGCCTGATTGCAAATTTCCTGTTTTGTGCTGTTGCCATCGGTGTTTGCGGCATATTGCCATTGAGTAGAATTTGGCAAAGTGTAATTTTTTTGATGTTTTTTAGACAGCCATTTAGTAAAATCAACCGCCTCTTGCCAGCTGACATTCACCACCGGCTGCTGCTTTGCGCCAGTTTTGGCAGTATTTCCTGTGGCTAATAAAAATTGATTATATTGAAAATTAGTGATTTCAGTGTCGCTGATGTGGAAATCATCCACGCACTTATCGCTTAGTAAAAGGTCGGCGCTGAGGGTTTGAGAATTGATAATGCAGCCGCCAAAAATTCTAACCATATTAATACCTTAGCAAATTTATGCCAAAAAAAATCAATATTATACTGTCTAATTTTATTTATTTTTATAAAAAATTTAATTATTTTGCCGAGTGCCCGCTCATCTTAATTTCCACTTTATCTTCGTCCTT
>JAAOIF010000044.1 GCA_015163925.1 Candidatus Thioglobus sp. | reverse complement strand
ATATTAAATCTGGCGCTAATATTATTGTTGAAAAAGGCCGGCGGATAACGGCTAAACACACTAAATTATTAGACTCTGCCGGAATTAAATCCATTAACACGCCGCTGGAATATTTGCTTGATAAAGTCATTTCACACGATATTATTGACAAAAAAACTGGCGAAATTATCTGTGCGGCTAACACTATGATTAGCGAAGAAGTGTTGGAAATTTTGAGTGCTAATAAAGTCAAAAGGGTTGAAATCCTTTATATTAATGAGTCTGAGGGCGGCGCTTATATTTCCGATACTTTGCGTTTGGATGAGACGCAAACCGAGATTGAGGCGCGGATGTCAATTTATCATGTGATGCGTCCGGGCGAGCCGGCAACCGAAGATGCGGTTAATTTGCTGTTTAATAATTTATTTTTCAAGCCCGACCGTTACGACCTCTCAAAAGTTGGGCGGATGAAGCTTAATCGCCGCTGTTCAATCAATTCCGAAACCGGCGCGCATGTGCTGGAAAATGACGATATTATTAGGGTTTTGAAATTACTAATAAATATTAAAAACGGCAATGATGCGGTTGATGATGTTGATACTCTGGCAAATCGGCGGGTGCGGGCGATTGGTGAAATGATTGAAAATCAATTTAGAATTGGACTTGTGAGAGTTGAAAAAGCGGTGAAGGAAGGCTTGAATTTGGCTGAAACTGATGAATTAACTCCGCAAGATTTAATCAATTCTAAGCCGGTATCGGCAGCGGTGCGGGAGTTTTTTGGTTCTTCTCAGCTCTCACAATTTATGGATCAAGTGAATCCGTTGTCCGGAGTGACGCATAAACGCCGGATTTCAGCGCTTGGCCCCGGTGGTCTGACTCGTGAGCGAGCCGGCTTTGAGGTGCGTGATGTGCATCCTTCCCATTACGGCAGGCTGTGTCCGATTGAAACCCCTGAGGGCCCGAATATTGGGCTGATTAACACTCTGGCGGTGTATGCGAAAACTAACAAATATGGCTTTTTGGAAACCCCATATCAAGTGGTAAAAGACGGCAAAGTTACTACTAAAGTGATTTATGTTTCTGCCATTGATGAAATCGCCCACACCATCGCTCAGGCGAATGCAAATGTTGATAGTAATGGCAAATTGAGCGATGAGCTGATTTCTTGTCGGCATAAAAATGAGTTTGTTTTGGTCAATTCTGCTAATGTGACTTTGATTGATATTGACTCCAAGCAAATTTCCTCAGTCGCCGCCTCGCTGATTCCATTTTTAGAACACGATGATGCTAATCGGGCGCTGATGGGTTCAAATATGCAACGCCAAGCAGTGCCGGTTTTGAAGGCTGAAAAGCCATTAGTCGGAACCGGTATTGAGCGCGTGGTAGCGATTGATTCAAGGGTTTGTGTTACTGCCAAACATAACGGCGTGGTTGAGGCGGTGGATGCTTCCCGGATTGTTATTCGGGTGGATTACAAAGTTACCAAAGCGAATGAACTCGGCGTGGATATTTACAATTTAACCAAGTATGCAAGGTCAAATCAGAACACTTGCATCAACCAAAAACCATTGGTTAAGGCCGGTGATAAAGTGGTCGCTGGCGATATTTTGGCTGATGGCCCTTCAACTGATTTAGGCGAATTAGCACTCGGTCAAAATATGAAAATTGCCTTTATGCCGTGGAATGGTTATAACTTTGAGGATTCAATTTTAATCTCCGAGCGCGTGGTGCATGAGGACCGCTACACCACAATTCATATTGAGGAATTAACCGCATACTCCCGTGACACTAAGCTTGGACCCGATGAAATCACTGCCGATATTCCAAATGTTAGCGATTCAGCCCTCTCAAAACTTGACGAGGTCGGCGTGGTTTATGTCGGCGCTCGGGTCAAAGGCGGGGATATTTTGGTCGGCAAAGTAACCCCGAAAAGTGAAACTGTTTTATCGCCAGAGGAAAAATTACTCAGAGCTATTTTTGGTGAAAAAGCTAATAGCGTCAAGGATTCCTCGCTACGGGTCGGCGCGGCAAAATCCGGCGTGGTGATTGATGTGCAAGTTTTCACCCGTGATAGAGTTGATAAAGATGCTCGAGCGTTGAGCATTGATGCCTTGAGTTTGGCGAAAATCCGCAAAGATATTGACGATGAATTTGGCATTATTGACGGTGATATTTATCGCCGAGTGCGCCTCAAACTCTCCGGCAACACTCTGAGCAAAACCTTTGGCAGCCTCAAAGCTGGCACAAAACTCAACACTAAATTGATAAAGCCGTTAGACAATGCCGATATGGAAAAGCTCAAAGTCAAAGATGCAGAAGTTAATAAAGCCGTAGCAAATTTAATCAAACAAGCAAAAGCAAAGCAAGTGGAATTTGATGAGTTTTTTGAAAATGAAAAGGCAAAAATTGACGAGGGCGCAGAATTGCCGCCGGGAGTAATGAAAATGGTAAAGGTTTATGTGGCAACTCGCAAAACCTTACAGGTCGGCGATAAAATAGCCGGTCGGCATGGAAATAAGGGCGTGATTTCACGAGTTTCTCCGGTTGAGGATATGCCTTATTTGGCTGATGGTTCAACCGTTGATGTGGTTTTAAATCCGCTCGGAGTGCCGTCCAGAATGAATGTCGGGCAGGTTTTGGAAGTGCATTTAGGCTATGCGGCAAAAGGCTTAGGCATCAAAATTGCAGCAATGTTAGATGCTGCGCGCAAGGGAATGGTTAAGGAAATTAGAGATTTCTTGGATAAAGTTTATAACACTCACGGCAAGCAAGAAGACCTGAAATCCTTTAATGACGAGGAAATTATTGAATTAGCAAATAATCTGCGGGCTGGCGTGCCGATGGCAACTCCGGTATTTGATGGCATCAAGGAAGATGATATTAAGTCATTATTAAAACTCGCCGACTTGCCGGAATCTGGGCAGGAACAGCTGTATGACGGCCGCAGCGGTGAGCCATTTGACCGGCCGGTAACTGTCGGTTATATGCATATGCTCAAGCTTAATCACTTGGTGGATGACAAAATGCACGCCCGCTCAACTGGTCCATATTCATTAGTCACACAGCAGCCCCTCAGCGGTAAGGCACAGTTTGGTGGGCAGCGATTTGGCGAGATGGAAGTTTGGGCGCTGGAGGCTTACGGCGCGGCGCATACCTTGCGGGAAATGCTAACGGTCAAGTCCGATGATGTAGCCGGTCGGGCGAAAATGTATAAAAGTATTGTTGATGGGGTGAATATCACCGAGTCGGTAATGCCGGAATCATTTAATGTTTTGGTGAAAGAAATCCGCTCGCTGGCGATTGATGTGGAATTAGAACAACATTAGGAGAATAAAATGAAAGATTTATTGACTATTTTAAAGCAACAAAACAAAGAGCAAGATTTTGATGCAATTCGTGTTGGACTTGCCTCTCCGGAGAAGATTCGTTCATGGTCGTATGGCGAGGTGAGAAAGCCTGAAACCATCAATTATCGGACTTTCAAGCCCGAACGCGAAGGCTTATTTTGTGCCAAAATTTTCGGTCCGATGAAGGATTTTGAATGCCTATGTGGCAAGTATAAACGGATGAAATTTAGGAATGTTGTTTGTGAAAAATGCGGCGTTGAAGTTACTCTTTCAAAAGTCCGCCGTGAGCGTATGGGGCATATCAGCCTTGCCGCTCCGGTGGCGCATATTTGGTATCTAAAATCGCTGCCTTCGCGCTTAGGATTGCTAATGGATATGACCCTCAAAGACATTGAGCGGGTGTTATATTTTGAAGCATTTTTGGTCACCGACCCGGGCGCTACCCCTTTAGTTCACAAACAATTACTCACCGAAGAGTTGTATTTTGAGGCTTTGGATGAATATGGCGATGACACTTTTGAGGCGAAAATGGGCGCTGAGGCAATTCAAGATGTTTTAAAGGAAATGCAGCTTGAGGTTGAGGCTGCTAATCTGCGTGAAGACAGCCTGAATACTAAGTCTCAGACCAAATTAAAAAAATATAATAAGCGTCTAAAATTGATTGATTCGCTCATACAATCTGGCAATAAACCCGAGTGGATGGTGCTGAATGTATTGCCGATTTTGCCGCCGGATTTGCGTCCGTTAGTGCCGCTAGATGGCGGTAGATTTGCGACTTCTGATTTGAATGATTTATATCGCCGAGTGATAAATCGCAACAACCGGCTCGGGCGTTTGTTAGAGCTTGATGCGCCAGAAATTATTGTTAGAAATGAAAAACGGATGCTGCAAGAAGCGGTGGATTCCTTGATTGATAACGGTCGGCGTGGGCGGGCAGTGATGGGAAATAATCGCCGTCCGCTGAAATCCATTGCCGATATGATTAAAGGCAAGCAAGGGCGTTTTCGGCAAAATCTGCTCGGCAAACGGGTGGATTATTCTGGGCGCTCGGTGATTGTTTGTGGGCCATATCTGAAACTCCATCAGTGCGGATTGCCGAAGAAAATGGCGCTGGAATTGTTCAAACCATTTATCTATAATCGCCTGCAAATTCAAGGTTTAGCTTCAACCATTAAGGCTGCTAAAAAAATGGTTGAAAGTGAAATTCCAGAGGTCTGGGACATCTTGGAAAAAGTCGTTCATCAGCATCCGATAATGCTAAATCGCGCCCCGACTTTGCACCGTTTAGGCATTCAAGCATTTGAACCATTACTGATTGAAGGCAAGGCAATTCAGCTGCATCCTTTGGTTTGTACCGCATTTAATGCCGATTTTGATGGCGACCAGATGGCAGTCCATGTGCCACTTTCTGAAGAGGCGCAGCTTGAGGTCAGAACTCTGATGTTAGCATCAAATAATGTTTTGCATCTTGCCAGCGGCGAGCCGATTATTGTGCCATCGCAAGATGTGATTTTGGGCTTGTATTATATGACTCGTGAGAAAATCAACCAGCCCGGCAAGGATATGATTTTTGCTAATGCGAATGAGGTGCTAAGTGCGTATGAGTCCGGCGCAGCAGCCCTACACGCCCAGATAAAACTGCGAATTCAAGACTACAAAAAGGTTGATAAAGAATATCAGCCGAGCAAAAAACGCATTGTTGATACCACTATCGGACGGGCGATTTTTTCAACGATTTTGCCTAAGGGCTTGTCGTTTGATTTAATCAATAAAGCCATTACCAAAAAAGTGGTTTCCAACCTAATTCATATTTGTTATCAGACTCAAGAGCTGAAAGACACGGTGATTTTTGCCGACCAAATGATGTATATGGGCTTTCAATATTCAACCAAATCTGGGCTGTCTTTTTGTTCAAATGATATGACAATTCCAGACAGCAAAGCCGGAATGATTGAAAATGCTGAAAGGCAAGTTAAAGATGTGCAAAAGCAATACGCACAAGGCGTAGTAACCGATGGTGAGCGTTATAATAAAGTGATTGATATTTGGTCTCGCACCTCTGAAACCGTTGCTAAGGCGATGATGGATGAGATTGGTTTTGACAATTTCAAAGACGCTGACGGCAAGACTAAAAAGCTGCCTTCGTTTAATTCAGTTTATATGATGGCTGATTCTGGCGCTCGTGGCTCGCCGGCGCAAATGCGGCAATTAGCCGGTATGCGTGGGCTTATGGCAAAGCCCGATGGCTCAATTATTGAAACTCCGATTACCAGTAATTTCCGTGAAGGTTTGAATAATATGCAATATTTCATTTCCACTCACGGCGCTCGCAAAGGCTTGGCTGATACGGCTTTGAAGACTGCAAACTCCGGCTATTTGACACGGCGTTTGGTTGATGTCGGGCAGGATTTGGTTATCAACGAAGACGATTGCGGCACTGAAAATGGCTTGATTGTAAAAGCCGTTATTGAGGGCGGCAATATCGTCCAAACATTGGGGCAAGGCGTGATGGGACGGGTGATGGCGCAAGATGTTTTACTGCCAGATTCCAGCAAAATTTTACTGCCGAGAGGGCATTTAGTCACTTTAGACGATGTGGAAAAAATCAATCAATTAGGCATTGAAAATATCAAAGTGCGCTCCACCATCACCTGCGAAACCCGTTACGGCGTTTGCGCTTCCTGCTACGGCAACGATATGGCACGCGGGCACAAAATCGGCGTGGGCGAGGCAGTCGGTGTGATTGCCGCCCAATCAATTGGCGAGCCGGGCACTCAGCTCACCATGCGCACTTTCCATATCGGCGGCGCGGCTTCGGCATCAACGGCGGTCAGCAGCGTTAATATCAACACCGATGGCATAGCCCACCTTGAAGGCACAAAATCCATCACCAATGCTAATGGCGATTTGGTGGTGGTTTCGCGCTCAAGTGAGGTTACCATTCGCAATAAAAAAGGCCAAGAA
This sequence comes from Candidatus Thioglobus sp., assembly GCA_015163925.1. Classification (GTDB taxonomy): domain Bacteria; phylum Pseudomonadota; class Gammaproteobacteria; order PS1; family Pseudothioglobaceae; genus JAAOIF01. The sequence goes on along the minus strand of JAAOIF010000044.1, from coordinate 1,224 downwards.
GTTGAACGCTATAAAATCCCGTATGGGGCGATTGTGCATGTGCAAGACGGCGGCAAGGTCAAGGCTAAAGACAAAATTGCCGACTGGGACCCGCACACTCATCCGATTATTGCCGAGCAATCTGGGCGGGTGGCGTTTATTGATTTTGTTGAAGGTATGACTGTCATCAAAAATACCGACCCGCTGACCGGTCTGGATTTCTTTGAAATGATTGAGGAAGCCCAGCGCTCGAGTGCGGCAAAAGGGCTGAGACCATTGATTAAATTGGTTGATGAGAAGAAACCTAAAACCATTTTATCCACCCATTATTTGCCTTCTAAAGTCAAAATTCATCTGGCTGATGAGCAAATTATTTCCGCCGGTGAGGTGCTGGCGAAAATTCCTAAAGACCTCTCTAAAACCAGCGATATTACTGGCGGCTTGCCCCGTGTGGCGGATTTATTTGAAGCCAGAAAAGCCAAAGACCATTCAATTCTCGCCGAAGCCACCGGAGTTATTAGCTTTGGCAGTCCGACTAAATCCAAAGACCGCTTGCTGATTACCGATGAGGCGGGCGAAGTAACGGAAATGATGATTCACAAATGGCGGCAAATCAATGTTTTTGATGGCGAAACTGTTGAAAAAGGCGATGTGGTTTCTGATGGTCCGTCCAATCCGCACGATATTTTGCGCTTGCTTGGCGTTGAGGCGCTGGCAAATTACATTATCAAAGAGGTGCAAAATGTCTATCGGCTGCAAGGGGTAAATATTTCCGACAAGCATATTGAGGTGATTATCAAGCAAATGTTGAGAAAAGTTGAGGTGTTAGATACCGGCGATTCGAAGTTTGTAAACGGCGAAACTGCCGAGTACGCTCGCGTGATTGATATTAACAAACAGCTGATAGCACAAGGCAAACAGCCGGTTATTTATCAGCGCTTGCTGATGGGAATTACCAAAGCCTCGTTAGCAACTGAGTCGTTTATTTCCGCCGCCTCATTCCAAGAAACCACCCGCGTTTTGACCGAAGCCTCCACCACCGGCAGGGTTGATAATTTGCAAGGGCTGAAGGAAAATGTCATAGTCGGCCGCCTGATTCCCGCCGGCACTGGCTTTACTCATCACCAAGCCAAACGCGCCAAACGCGCCGCTACCCGCCATTTTGAACTTGCGTGCGCAAAAAAACTTTTGAAATTATACCTTTAAATTTAAACATTATTTTTTTAAATTAATAACTTTTAAAGC
>JAAOIF010000043.1 GCA_015163925.1 Candidatus Thioglobus sp. | reverse complement strand
GCATTCTCGTGAGATTTCCACTTACGGCGGCGTGGTAAATTCAATGCCGAAATTCACCGGATTTGCAGTTTTATTTGCAATGGCAAATGTGGGCTTGCCCGGCACTTCAGGCTTTGTCGGCTGGACAAGGTTTTTCGCACTGATATTACTCGGCTGATTGTTGATGACCCGGTGAAAAGAGTTGATAATATGACGATGGCATGGGGCTTGGAGGCGAGAGTGCCGTTTATGGATTATCAATTAGTGGAGCATGCTTTGAGCATTTCGCCGAGCTTGAAAATGCGGCAGAATGGCAAATTTCCGCTGAAGCAAATTTCCCGTGGGCTGCTGCCTGAGAGTGTGATTGAGCGTAAAAAAGGTTATTTTCCGATGCCGGCTTTGAAGTATGTCGGCGGCGAGTTTTTGGAATTTATGGCAGATATTTTGACTTCTACGGCTTGTAAAAATCGGGGCGTTTTTGAGCAAAATTTCATTCAAAAAATTATCAATAATCCACAAAATTATATGACTTCTCTGCAAGGCTCAAGGCTTTGGCACTTGGCTTTGCTGGAATATTGGTTGCAAATTAATGTTGATAAAAAGGCATAAAATGGACAAAATAATTATTTATACAGACGGCGGCTGTCGTGGAAATCCGGGGCTGGGAGGCTGGGGGGCGTGGCTGCGTTTTGGCAAATATGACAAGAAAATCAAGGGTTTCAAGGCGAATACTACTAATAATCAAATGGAGCTGCTGGCGGCAATTAAGGCGTTGGAGGCGATTTCGTCAAGTGAAATTAGGATTGATTTATTTACTGATTCAAAATATGTGATGAATGGAATTAATGAATGGATTAAAAATTGGAAAATTAGGGGCTGGAAAACTGCAAATAAAAAATCGGTGAAAAATGTGGAGCTGTGGAAACGGCTTGATGAGCTAAATCAAAAACATCAAATAAGTTGGCATTGGGTGAAAGGTCATAGCGGCGATGAGGGCAATGAAATGGCGGATTTGCTGGCTAATCAGGCGATGGACGAGGCGTAAATCCGGCAGACAAAAACGCATTTATTAGTATATTATAATATTTAGATACATAAGAAAAAACTTGTAATTGAAAATGTTAATGGTATAAAGGCATCTTTAAATTGTAAAAAACATAAGGAAAACGATGAAAAAGTTTGCACTATTATTTGGATTATTATTGAGTTTGAATGCGTTTGCAGACAAGCAAGATGGAGTTAAAGTATTGACCGAAGAGGCGACTGAGGCGCAAATGCAAGCCGTTCGTGATGGCGCAAAAGGGCGTTGTGAAGATGTTGATGATGACAATAAACGCGAGGCTTGTGTGGCTGATTATTATGCCCAACACAATTTAGAAGAAGAGCCAAGTTGCGATTAATTTTAAGAATTTTTAACCTTATTTTTATTAAAATCGGGTTATTAATAAGAGACTCAGAAATGAGTTATTTTTTATAATAAGAGGAGAAGAAGCATGAGACTTCAAAAATTAGTACTAACCGCTGCATCAGTAGCGTTTTTAGCATCAACGGCTGTTACGGCAGCGCCTGTTGGTATCGTTAAAGGGGTTATGGAGATTGCTGGTATTTCGCGCAATCAAGATAACAATGCCACAATTCACCCGGCGTTTGCCAAGACTTCGCGTAAGTGTCCGCCGTTTTGTATCCAGCCTACGCATCCGTTTGCACCGGCGAAAGTTGATACAATCAGCGAGCTTGATATGATTCATGCGGCGCGTGATGTGGCAAATGGTGATAGAACCAAGTTGTTAATGGACAACCGCACGCCGGTTTGGACTACAGCTAAAAAAGGTGGCACGATTAAGCACTCGGTGAATATCCCGTTTAACACCATTAACAGCAAGGCTATTGCCAAAGATCCAACAGCAGTAATTGACATTTTAGTGAAAAACTTTAATGTGGTAGAAGCTGATGGTTTTTTGGATTTTAGCAATGCCAAAACTTTGTTTATGTTTTGTAATGGCGCATGGTGTGGGCAATCCCCCGCCGGCATCAGAGCTTTGTTACAATTGGGCTATCCTGAGCACAAACTCAAATACTACCGCGGTGGTATGAACGCTTGGCATCAGTTTGGTTTAAGCACTGTTAACAAATAAGTTAATCATTTAGGCGGCTTTCTGGTCGCCTTTTTATTTAGGAGATTATTATGAAAATTAAATTATTTATGCTAATGATTGCCTCGGCTGTTGCCTTGAGCGCTCAAGCTGGCTATGATTCTGGACATAATTGGAACACAAGCAGCAGCGGCAAATCTGCCATAGTTAGTATTGTGAAAGGCGTGTCTTCGCTTGCGGGTATTTCGCGTAATCAGAATACTAAAGCCACAATTCACCCGGCGTTTGCCAAGACTTCGCGTAAGTGTCCGCCGTTTTGTATCCAGCCTCAGCATCCGTTTGCACCGGCGAAAGTCGATACAATCAGCGAGCTTGATATGATTCATGCGGCGCGTGATGTGGCAAATGGTGATAGAACCAAGTTGTTAATGGACAACCGTACTCCGGTTTGGACGACAGCTAAAAAAGGTGGCACGATTAAGCACTCGGTGAATATCCCGTTTAACACCATTAACAGCAAGGCTATTGCCAAAGATCCAACAGCAGTTATTGACATCTTAGTGAAAAACTTTGGTGTTGTAGAAGGCGATGGTTTTTTGGATTTTAGCAATGCCAAAACTTTGTTTATGTTTTGTAATGGCGCATGGTGTGGGCAATCCCCCGCTGGCATCAGAGCTTTGTTGCAGTTGGGCTATCCTGACAGCAAGCTGAAATACTACCGCGGTGGTATGAACGCTTGGCATCGCTTTGGTTTAAGCACTGTTAGCAATTAATTTGATTGCTTTTCACAGAAGAAAAAGGGCGTTATTGGCGTCCTTTTTTTTCGCCATTGCTTTATTGTCTTGGCCCGGCTATGCTAATAATCAAAGTGAAAATTGGTATCAGACCGGATTTGCCCATTCGCTTGCTGGGCGTGACTTGCAAGCCTTTGAGTGGATGTTAAAAGCGGCAAATTCCGGTTATGCGCCGGCGCAAAATAATGTCGGACTGAGTTTTTTGCACGGATTAGGGGTTGAAAAAAATGACAATAAAGCGTTTGCTTGGTTCAAAAAAGCCGCAAAACAGAATTTGCCTGATGCCCAAAATCAGTTAGCAATATTGTATGAAAATCGTGGAAAGCCACAGCAGGCTTACAAATGGTGGCTGGCGGCGGCTCGGCAAAATGATGAATTTGCCCAATTTAATTTGGCAGTTTGGTTTTTGCAGAAAAACCACAAGAAAAAAGCGTATTATTGGTTTAAAAAAGCATTGGAAAATCAGCACTCCGGAGCGGCGGCGGCGCTAAATGAATTGGATAAATTGCAAAAATAAATGGAGAAATATGTTAAATAAAATAGCGATAAGCCTTATATTACTAACAACTCCGGCGGCGGCGATTCTACCGCCATTGCCGAATTTGCCGAATTTGCCGATGTTTGGGGATTTTAATCCGAACCAGCTGAGGCGAAATTTTAATACTTTTGTAAATGGTTCTCAGCCCGATTTTGCTCGTGAAAGCCGTATTATTAGTGAAATTGAGGATTCAATAGTTGATGGCGATGTGGAATATTTGAGCCTCAAAAATGGCAGAAAAGTCTTTAGTATTTATATGCAAAGTGAGGCTGAGAAGCCGCACGGCGGGGTGATTATTTTGCATAATCGTGGCCATCATGCTAATTGGAATGACACGATTCACCCTTTGCGGGTTGGGCTGAGTGAAAAGGGCTGGGACACACTTTCGGTGCAAATGCCGATTTTGGACAAGCATGCAAAATATTATGATTATGTGCCGATTTTCCCGTATGCACACCGGCGGATTGAGGCGGCTATTGAGTTTTACCAGAAGCTTGGGATTAAAAATATCAGCCTAATTGCTCACGGCTGCGGGGCGCATATGTCAATGAGTTATTTGGATAAAATCGGCGATAAGGCAATTAGTAATTTTGTCGGAATCGGCATGGGAGCAACTGATTACCAGCAAAAATTGGTCAAACCTTATCCATTAGCAACTCTCAAAATTCCTGTTTTGGATATTTTTGCACAGAACGATTTTGCCGGAGTGCTGCGTTTGGCAAAAAGCAGAAAACCTAAATTAAATAGCAAAAGTAAGCAAATTTTGATTGCAGACGCAAATCATTATTATCAAGAAAACGGGGCGGCAAATCGCCTGATTGATGAAATCGCCGCTTGGCTTACGCAAAAGCATTAATATAATTGTTTGGCTCGGGCGATAAAATTTTCCAGTTGCGAATTGGCAATAGCTGTAAAGACCGGTGAGACGGCAATATCCATTAATTTTGAGGCAAAACTAAATGATAATTCTAATTCTATTTTGCAAGCATTTTCATTTAATTTAGTAAAAATCCAAGCGCCATTTAGCTCTTTAAAAATCCCGTCTTTGAGCTTTATATCAATTCTCTGATTGGGCGTCAGCCGATTTGTAGTAGTAAAAATTTGCTCAAAAGTGCCTTTGCTAATTTTGATTGAGGCTGTAATTTGCTCATCAGTTTGATTTAAAATAGTCGCAGAATTACACCAATTTAGGAATTTTGGATAATCGTCAATTTTATTCACCAAATTATACATTTGCTGGGCAGAATAAGGCACAATCGCGTTTTTAGAAATATTATGCATAAGTAAAAAATGAGTAAAAAATGAGTAAAAAATGAGTAAAAAATCGAACAAAATCAAAGATAATTCTAACACGATTGCCTTGAATAAAAAAGCCAGACATGACTATTTTATCGAACAATCCATTGAGGCTGGGCTGAGTTTGCTCGGCTGGGAGGTAAAAAGCTTGCGTGATAATAAAGTGCAAATCAAAGAAAGTTATGTGATTTTGAAAAATAATGAAATGTTTTTGTTTGGAGCGCATTTTTCACCGCCAAAAACTGCCTCAACGCATATAAATCCAGACCCGACTCGGACTCGAAAATTACTATTAAAACGCTTAGAAATCAGGCGTATTAGCGATAAAATCAACCAAAAAGGCGCAACTGTGGTGCCGCTGAAATTATACTGGCTGAGGGGCAAAGCAAAATTAGAAATCGGCGTGGCTAAGGGCAAAAAAGAGTTTGACAAACGCCAAGATATTAAAGCAAAAGATTGGAAAAGAGACAAACAAAGGGCGTTAAAACTTGATAATCAATAAAGTTTTATTACTGTTAAATTAGTATTATGGCTTGAAAAACCAGTTTATCCCTTATTCTATGGGCGTTTCAGCGATTTTTTAGCAAATATAAATATATTATATTTTTTTTTTGTAATTTGTTGATATTAGTTCAATATATATCTATAATTGAAGATGCTAAATGTTGGAGGTTAACGATAAATAATTTAACATCTGAGTTTCTTTATTTTCTCGCCTCCGTTGATAATAAGCCTTTAGCATTTAGTATTTTTATAACAATAATGAGGAGAAAAAAATGAATAAGTCAGAATTAATTGATGCAATTGCATCAGCAGCAGACCTTTCTAAAGCGGACGCTGGCCGTGCATTGAATGCCACTACGGGTGCAATCACTTCGGCTATGGCAAGCGGCGATGGTGTGCAATTAACAGGTTTTGGTAGTTTTGTTGTTAGAGCTCGTGCAGCACGCACCGGCCGCAACCCACAAACGGGTGCAACAATTCAAATCAAAGCCTCTAAAGTTGCTGCCTTTAAAGCCGGCAAAGCACTAAAAGATGCTGTTAATAGATAATTAAATGGATAATTAGTTTTATCTATTTTTTTAAAGAAAGCGCCTTCGGGTGCTTTTTTTATGCCTTAAAAACTTATGCCGGATTTATTTGCTGGCATTTTGGTAAAATAGCCACTTTTTAATAAATGGAGCAAAACTTATGCAACAAACTTTATCAATTATCAAGCCGGACGCTGTGGCAAAAAATGTCATTGGCGAAATTTATTCTCGTTTTGAGCAAGCCGGTTTTAAAATTGTTGCCGCCAAAATGTTGCATTTGGACGATGCTGTGGCTGGCGGCTTTTATGCAATTCACAAAGACCGCCCTTTTTTCGGCGAGCTGATTGAGTTTATGACCTCCGGACCAGTAATAGTGCAAGTGTTAGAGGGCGAAAATGCTGTGGCAAAGCATCGTGAAATTATGGGAGCGACCAATCCACAAGAGGCAGCAGCCGGCACGATTCGCGCAGATTTTGCCCAGTCATTGGATGAAAACGCCGTGCATGGCTCTGATTCGTTAGAAAATGCGGCGATTGAAATTGAATATTTCTTTGGCAAAAACGGCATTTGCCCGAGAACTCGTTAAAAAAATCTGGCAAATCTGGCAAATCTGGTTATGAATGAAAAGCAAAATTTGCTGAATTTTACCCAGCAGAGCTTAGATATATTTTTTGCAGAATTGGGCGAAAAGCCTTATCGCACCAAGCAATTGATGCAATGGATTTATCATCAGCAAGAGTTTGATTTTAACCAAATGCTCAATTTCAGCAAGCCGCTCAGAGCCAAATTATCCGAAATTGCCACTTTGGAATTGCCACAAATTGCATCAACGAATTTTGCCCTTGATGGAGTGATTAAATTCGCGCTTGAGCTTGGTGAAAATAATCAGATTGAGACGGTTTTTATCCCCGAAAAAGAGCGTGGCACTTTGTGTATTTCCTCGCAAGTCGGCTGTGCTCTGGCTTGTACCTTTTGTGCCACCGGCGCTCAGGGCTTTAATCGTAATTTATCAACCGCTGAAATTATCGCTCAAGTGCTGATTGCCCAGAGTTATTTGGCGGATAAAAATCAGCGAATTTCTAATGTGGTATTTATGGGAATGGGCGAGCCTTTGTTAAATGAGCAAGCCGTTTATGCCGCTTGTAGCTTGCTTTTGGACGATTTGGCGTTTGGACTTTCTCGGCGAAAAGTTACGATTTCAACCTCTGGCGTGGTGCCGGCTTTGGAGCGAATGGCGGACACTACGCCGGTGAGTTTGGCGATTTCACTCCACGCCGCTGATGATAAATTGCGTGATGAATTAGTGCCGATTAACCAAAAATATCCTATTAAAAAATTACTATCAGCTTGCCAAAAATATCTAAATTCTGGCACTCAGCAGCGCCATATTTTCTTTGAATATGTGATGTTAGCGGGGGTAAATGATAGTGCCGAGCAGGCAAAAAAATTGGCTAAATTACTCCAAAAATTGCCAGTAAAAGTGAATTTAATTCCTTTTAATCCTTTTCCACAAAGTCGTTATCAGACCTCAGAAGCGACTACAATTAAGGCTTTTCAAGACATTTTATTTAAGCACGGAATCCGCACTATGACTCGGCGAACTCGGGGCGATGAGATTGCCAGCGCTTGCGGTCAGTTGGCTGGAAAAGTGGTTGATAAAAGCAAAAGAGGCGATGATAGAAGGCATTGATTATTACCCGAAGCAGCGGAAAAATAATCCCAATTTTAAGTATTGGGCTTTGTCGCTGGCGCTGGTTTTGCTAATTACTTATTGGATTTTTAGTGATAAGCAAAATTTGGAAACATCTGGCTCAAATATTATTATTATTAGCGAGCCGCAGATTGAGCCGATTGCTATCACACCAAGCGTTAAGCCGACTAAAATCAAAGTATCAGCGCCGAAAATATTGGAAAATTTAGATGAATTATTGCAAAATCAAACAAATAAAAAGCCTTAAATGAAACCAACTCATACGATTATTAGAAGAAAATCCAAGCAAATTTTTGTCGGAAATGTTGCTATTGGCGGTGATTCGCCGATTTCGG